>JBBPYO010000503.1:0-8754 GCA_038199845.1 Flavobacteriales bacterium | reverse complement strand
TAGGGACTTTTTTTTAGTTCCCCTCCTTGGGAGGGGTTAGGGGAGGACTTTTGTTTTACATCCTGCCAAAGTAGGGAGAGGAATGCACAGGGGAGGATTTTTAATACGGTGAATTTGGAAATACATCATTTCCCGCATTGATATCGGGAACTTGTTTTTTGGGGTCAAATTCCACTTTGGTTATCGTTTTATCGGTGCGCAACAAATGCGTCCAACTGTCGCCGCGCTCCCATATTTCAACGGGAAGATCAACTTCTTCGGTACTTTCATCGGTATAGGTAACCTGTAATTTTACCGGCATGGGAAAATCGCCTTTATTGCTTACCGCGATGAGATAACCGCCTTGAACTGCTTTAAAATCATCTACCGAAATATCGATGTTGCCCGTTCCATAAAACCAACCTTTCCAAAACCAGGAGAGGTTTTCACCGGTCACATTTTCTATATGGTTGAAGAAATCAGAAGGTTGTGGGTGTTTAAATGCCCAGGTTTTGATATACGATTTAAATGCATTATCAAAACGCTCTGGCCCTATAATATATTCGCGAAGCAGAATAAGACCGGTCGCAGGTTTGTAATATGCCGTGTAACCCAGATTGCGTGTATTTACAATATCTGGATACGTGTTGATGCCTTCGCGTTCGGGATTAGTCAAATAATTATTGATGCGACGGGTTTCATTAAGGGTAGAACCAAATTCGCCATTATTAAAAGCTAGCGTGCTGTAATGATTTATAAACGTATTAAATCCTTCATCCATCCATGGGTAGCGGCGCTCGTTAGAACCCACGATCATGGGAAACCAGTTGTGCCCAAATTCATGATCAGTCACGCCCCAAAGACTTTCGCCATCACTTTTCCAGCTGCAAAAGCTCATGCCGGGATATTCCATACCGCCCACATTTGCCGCCACGTTTACTGCATTGGCGTAAGGATAGGGATAATAGGTTTTTGAATAGAATTCAATGGAAGCTTTAGTATATTCGGTAGAACGTGACCAGGCTTGGTCACCGGCGCTTTCTTTTGGGTAAACAGATTGTGAAAGTGCTTTTTTTCCGTCGGGAAGATTGATGCGGGCCGCGTCCCAGATAAATGCTTTGGAACTTGCAAAAGCGACATCGCGCGTGTTTTCCATTTTAAAATGCCAGGTCAATTTTCCAGAACTTGTAGGTCTGGAAGCAGCTTGGCCAACTTCTTCGGGAGTAATAATCATAACGGTAGAATCACTATTTGAAGCTTTTTCCATACGGTCGCGCTGGGCTGCCGTAAGCACATCCCGCGGATTTTCAAGCACGCCAGATCCTGCTACAATGTGATCGTAAGGAACGGTGACTTCATAGTCAAAATCTCCATATTCCAGATAAAATTCACCTGCACCCAGATAAGGTTCGGTATTCCAGCCTACAACATCGTCAAAAACTGCCACACGCGGGTACCATTGTGCCATGGCGTAAATAGTGCCGCCGTTTACATCTAGTCGTCCCATACGGTCCATCCCTTCTTCTGGGATTTTATATTCAAAGTTCATGGTGATTTCGGCCTCGCCACCATTAGCTTCCAGCGGTTCGGCAAAAAATACCTGCATGCGGGTATCGTTTATAATGTGCTTGTCAGAATCCTTTCGGCCTACTTTGGCTTGCAGATTACTTATAGTATAACCGCCGTCCACATCGCCGTTGTAGCGATTGCCCTGAACTGGCGTGGTAAGTGTCCCGCGAGAATTTTCCATAAAGCGGTTTTGCTCTAGATAAAGCCAGATAAAATCGAGCTTTTCAGGACTATTATTGGTGTAGGTTAGCGTCAATTTCCCAGTCAGGGTATTTTCTTGATCGTTCAGTTCCGCTTTTATATTATAGTCGGCCCTGTTCTGCCAGTAGTCTGGACCAGGTTTTCCATCTGCGGTTCGGTAGGCGCTGCCCTGCCTGTACATCAGATCGTCAAAGAAAGATTGATTGTCTTTAGTGTCATTTTGCGCGCTCATGTCTTGCGTGATTCCCATTGCTATAAATAAGATCAAGAGCACATTCATTCCATATTTCATTTGTATCTGTTTTTTAAAGGATCATAAAATTACGGAAATACACAGCATTAGGCAGCGCTGCCACTCACTTTATATGTTTTGGATCTATTAAAATTTTCCCAATAAAAAGAAAATCCATCGCTAGAATTGACCTGATTTTAAATAAAAAAAGTCAATAACTAGCTATAAACGACTGATTTTTGGTCTTTTATTGCCGTTTTTCTAACTCGGAAAATCTTAAGAATTTTGTTGATTAGTTGGATTTAAATAACTGCTACACTGCTTAAATTTCTCGTATAACTGTATATTTAGGCCAAAAACTTCAACAATAACCTATCCGCTATGAAAAGATTTCTCGTCACGACCGTCATTTTGATCCTTTGTATAGCCTGTAGGGAAAAAGAAGAAATCAGTTCTATAGATCCTGTAAAGTGGGAAGATCGAATAGTAAGTAGTACCGCGTTGACAGATTCACTTGAAAGTGGAAAAAGCTACCTTTCTATTTATTCCCAGATTTTTAGCCTTACCGAACATAAAACTCACAACCTCACCGTGATGGTAAGTCTTCGGAATATGAGCGATAACGATACTATTTATCTCAATACAGCGCATTTTTATGATACCCACGGTAAACTCATACATGATTATTTTATAAAACCCATATATATGGCCCCATTGGAAACGCTGGAGATTGTCATAGACGAGGCCGACACTGCCGGCGGTACTGGAGGTAATTTTATTTTTAAATGGAAAATCCCAGAAAACTGTCCAGAACCTCTTTTTGAAGCAGTTATGACTTCTACCACAAGTCAGCAGGGACTTTCTTTTATTACCGAAGCAAAACGTACGGACTAAAAATGTTCATTTTAGTCTAATTTGCAGCAGAAAATAAGTAATACCCATACATGACGCTTACCACCGAAAATATTCTGCTTATAGGTTCGATACTGCTTTTAATAAGTATTATCGCGGGCAAGACTTCTTATAAATTTGGCGTTCCTACCTTAGTACTTTTCCTTGTCATTGGTATGCTCGCAGGTTCTGACGGTATAGGCGAAATCCACTTTGATGATCCTAATGTTGCGCAGCTCATCGGAGTAGTATCACTTAATTTTATACTGTTTTCGGGTGGTTTAGATACCAATTGGAAAGCGGTCAAGCCCATTCTAAAAGAAGGTATTTCACTTTCAACCGTAGGTGTACTCTTTACGGCGCTCGGCGTGGGTGGTTTTGTCTATTTTATTACTGATTTTACAGTTTACGAAAGTTTATTGCTGGGGGCTATTGTATCTTCAACAGACGCCGCGGCCGTATTTTCGATCTTGCGGTCAAAAAATTTAGATTTAAAAAATAATTTGAAACCCACCTTAGAGCTGGAAAGTGGTAGTAACGATCCCATGGCTTACGTGCTCACCATTGCTTTTTTAGGTCTCGTCGTGAATGAAAATTTAAGCGTTTATTCTATGATTCCGCTATTTTTACAGCAGATGATCGTGGGCGGTATTGCAGGTTTTGTCTTCGGAAAACTGAGCAAACTGATCATCAATAAAATAAATCTGGATTTTGAAGGCTTGTATCCTGTTTTGGTCATTGCGCTGATGTTCATCACTTTCTCGGC
Organism: Flavobacteriales bacterium; assembly: GCA_038199845.1. Taxonomy (GTDB): domain Bacteria; phylum Bacteroidota; class Bacteroidia; order Flavobacteriales; family Flavobacteriaceae; genus Leeuwenhoekiella. The sequence goes on along the minus strand of JBBPYO010000503.1, from coordinate 5,116 downwards.
AACCAATTTTCTTGGTGGAAATGGGTTTCTCGCTATCTATATATGCGCTGTCTATTTGGGAAATCAGTATTTGATCCATAAAAATACAATTCTCAGGATGTTTGACGGGTTGGCCTGGCTCATGCAGATCGTATTGTTTCTCACGCTGGGTCTGCTCGTGTTTCCCACGCAGGTTTTACCGCTCATGGGCATTGGCTTGGTAATTTCGCTGTTCCTAATGTTTGTAGCGCGTCCTGTAGCGGTTTTTTTAAGTTTGATTCCATTTAAAATGGCCATGCGCCGTCGGTTTTATATCTCTTGGGTAGGTTTAAAAGGTGCAGTGCCCATTGTTTTTGCCACCTATCCACTTTTGGCGGGAATAGAAAAGGCAGACACGATCTTTAATATAGTTTTCTTTATTTCACTTAGCTCCATTTTAATTCAGGGAACAACACTTTCGTTGGTAGCAAAATGGCTCAAGGTGGCACTTCCCGAGCGCGCAAAGGAAAAAAATCCTGCCGAATCCTTCGCCGATGAATATCCTAAGGCTATTATGCGCGAAATAGGAATAGACAACTCCAGCATTTCAGTCGGGAAAAAAATTGTAGATCTTGAATTTCCCAAATCAGCCATTATTGCCATGATCAAGCGCGATGATAAATACATTACTCCAAATGGTTCGTCAGTCATTGAAGCAAATGATCAATTGGTCGTGCTTTCTGATTCTCAAATTGGAATAGATGAAGTTTATGAAAGATTGAGATAAATTCCAAACCCAACCTCCCTAAAGAGAAGGAGTCTTACTTTTTTGCTTCTTCTAAGGAATCAAGAATTTAGTACAGCTAAAGGTCTTCTCCTAAGTTTGCGTTGATAGCTTATAACCAGAAGGGTAACTAAAGCCCCGCCCAGTGCGAGTGATGCCCCCACCAGTTGTGGAGAGGTAAACCCATAACCCGCCGCGATTGGGATTCCACCCAAGAAAGCACCAATGGCATTTCCGATATTAAACCCCGCCTGATTCACGGAAGAAGCCAGCATTTCAGAACCGCTGGCCGCCTTTATCATGAGCATCTGTATGGGTGCAGATATAGAAAATGCAAGTCCGCCGGTGATAAAGGTCATCGTGAGTATTGCCCATTGCGATTCTGCTACAAATGAAATGGTGAGCAATGATACCGCCATAAGCGTTAAAAGTATTGCCGTTGCCTTACTGGGGGAAACGGCATCGGCCAATTTACCGCCCGCCAGGTTGCCCACGGTCATGCCCACACCGGCAAACATCAGGATAAAAAGAATGTTATTTTTACTAAAACCGCTTACTTCGGTAAGCAATGGCGCGATGTAACTGTACCAGGCAAAAAAACCGCCGGTACCTATTGCGGTGACAGCAAGGATCAACCAGGGTTCCAGTCGGGTAAATACGTTCAGCTCTTTCATAATGCTCGAGTCCCCATTTTTTTTCGGCAGGGCCGGCATCAAAAAAATCAGGGAAATAATTGCCAGAACACCTACTAAAGCCACCAGGGCAAATGTATATCGCCACGAGATATTCTGTCCTAGATACGTACCCACCGGAATCCCAAAAATATTGGCAAATGTGAGACCACTGAACATAACTGCCACCGCACTGGCCGCTTTATTCTCGCGCGCCAATCTGCTGGCCACAACCGCTCCCACGCCAAAAAACGCACCGTGTGGCAATCCCGAAAGTAAACGCGACGCCATCATAAAATTATAATTGGGTGCCATTATTGTCAAGCTGTTAAAAACGGTAAAGCAGATCATAAGAGCAATAAGCAATTTTTTGGGTGGAAAACTGCCCGCGATCATCACAAGCAGAGGTGCACCTATAACCACGCCCAGTGCATAGGCCGAAATAAAATGCCCCGCCTGCGGAATGGTAATGCCCATGTCTGCCGCAACTTCTGGCAGAATTCCCATCATAACAAATTCGGTCAAACCGATACCGAAACCGCCTACCGCAAGTGCCAGTAATCCTTTATGAAATTTCATATTGTGTTCTCTTATCAATCGGCAAAAATACGTGACTAAATAATTAATACGCTGTTTTTAATGTCATAAAGACTGGTTTTCAGCCATTTTTATCAATTTGATCAGTACTATTTTACAAATCGTAGAAATTGGTAAAACTACTAGGTTTTCGCATAGCGTTTTGTTTGCAAGAACTTAAAAACATAATGAATAAAGTGCAAATTGTTTATCATTGTAATTCAATTTTTGATGTTTATGTATTATTTCAACAGTATTTTTATTGCGCTTATTCTTTTTGTGATTATTGTTATCGCCAATGAAATAGGTATGCGCTTAGGTGAGCATAAGGAAAACCAATCCAACAGTGATATGAAATCGCAGACTACGGCGATTCAAGGTGGGATTTTGGGACTTTTGGCGCTTATTTTAGGTTTTACTTTCAATATGTCAATACAGCGATTTGACAACCGTGCCGCGGCTGAAGTTGCCGAGGCCAATGCGATAGGGACTGCACTTTTGCGCACTAGTTTGCTTCCTGCTCCCTATGATATTCAAGAAAAAAAACTGATCAAAGATTATATTAAAGTGCGTCTGGCAGAAAACAAAACCGATTTAACTCAGAAAGAAATACGTAAGGAATATAGTAACCAAGTAGGCGATTTACAGCAGCAAATATGGAATATAGCCATTGATGCGGCAGATCAAGCACCGAATCCTGTAAAAACAGGTTATTTTGTACAAGCGGTTAACGATATGATAGACGCACAGGGTTTTCGTACAGATCAGTTAGAACGGCACATTCCGCCGGCAATATTTTATTTACTTTTTGTCATTTTCATTGCAACGGGAGCACTCATTGGCTACGCCACAGGTATGGGAAAGCGCACATCAAGAACTCCTGCGCTGGTGCTAAGCTTTTTAATCTCTTTGCTCGTTTTTATTATTGTTGACCTCGACCGTCCCAGACGTGGGATCATCCAGGTAAAACAAGATAGTATGGAGAATTTGATTGATGGGTAAGTTAATAAATGAACCTAAACATATAAATTACAGATAATAGGCGGATTTGAAATCCTTATATATCTTTTCTGGCATTTGGTCATAATAAAATCTGTTACCCTAAAAAGAAACTTATAAAGCTGTTCTGAACTCGTTCATGGTTTTCAAGGAATTTAAAACTAAAGATTATTTACAAAATGGACCATATTTTAAAATCATAACCGTGAAATGAGAACTTTTATATCGGTAATTATTTATGTTCTAGCACTACATCTCAGTGCCCAAGAGGATAAAACCATAAACTGGATCAATGAAAATGCAATAAAAATTGAAGATGCAAATCCTGATACTCAACTTTCAATTTTTAATGCTAACGTTCCTAAAAAATTTGCTAAGGCTCAAATTTTTGGATTTGGCGAAGCCTCCCACCATGGAAAAGAATTTTTTAATATTAAAGACCAAGTTTTTCAAATATTTAGTAGAAAAACAAAATGTAAAAGTTTTTATAATGGAGGAGTCGTATCCAGCTGAAGCCGGAATCAATGAATGGATAAGTGGTGGGGTAGGTGATATTGAAACAATCGCAGATAATTTTCAGATTACGCCCTGGAAATGCAAGGAAGTGGTCAATCTTTTAGAATGGATGCGAAATTATAATCGAGCTAAGCCAATAGAGGAACAGATTCGTTTTTATGCAATGGATATTCAGAATGTGATGAACATCAACCTAAAAATTCGTGATTTTGTGGAAAAACATAAAATTCCGGTAACCGAAGAACAATTGTCAATAGTAGATAGCTGTACCATAAAAATCATCGATTATAACAAAACCACAGATTGGGCAGACGTACAGATACCGAAATTAGAAGAAATTAAGCAGAAAATAATGGCTTTTCAAGCGGACACTACTAAAATCAACGATCAGGAATTTAATGCGATACGTAGAGCGCTAGATTATTTGATAAAATACACGTACTATTTGCAAAATTCAAAAAGTGAAGTGCGGGATTTAAAAATGTTCGAAAACGTAAAATGGATAGTAAGTAATGAAGCAAAAAATGGCAAGGCTTTTATTTGGGCGCATAATGAGCATATAAACAACAAAGAAATGTTGTCCTATGGCAGTGGATGGGTCAATTTGGGCGCACACTTGAAAAACCATTATAAAAGTGATTATTATAGTGTGGGCTTTGATTTTGGAATTGGTAAATTACTTGGTCTTGTTAACGAGAAAAACAGGCCAACTTATTGGAAAGCCTATCAAATGGATAAACCATATCGCAAAACATATGCAGAAACGTTGATCAATGCAAAAGATGATATTTATTTTATTGATATGGATAAAGCCATGAGCGGTGATCCAACAAATTTTTTTAGTACGAAAAAGAAACAATTGGTATTGGGCGCGTTAGGCTTTAATCCCCAAAAATATTATTTGATACCTAAAAAATATTCAGAAATGTTCGATGGTTTAATTTTCGTTAAAAGCATTTCAGTGCCGGATTATAAATTAAATGAATAGTCAAAACATATTGCAACTTTATATAAAATTTTAAAATGTAATGTATTTAAATGGAAGTGCTAAGCTTTACGATTGAATTTAAAGCGCTATGATCTCCAAAAACACTTTTTCTCCTTCGTCGGAAGGATCAAAATAACCAGCCAATTTTTCGACGCTACCAAATTGAAAATTTACCTGCGACTCATATGCCGCACAGGCTTGAAACTTCAACATATTGACCGATTTTAGGTTGAAAATGGTCAGTTTTTGACCGTTTTCACCAGATATTCTATTTAAAATTTCAATTGAAATTTCGTTCCTTTTACATGGTTTTTCAATTAAACAATCGGGATTCCGCATTAGATATGGTTGATCAATCCAATTTAGATATTTAATTTTAGGAAACTGCTGCCTCAATATTTCCAGTGAATTACAAACCTGCTGATGATCTACATGATTGCCGATTCCTTTGGGCGAAAGAATGAGTTGCGGTTGAATTTTTTCAATCCAATTTTCAAGTGTTTTGGTCAGTTTTTCGGCTATTTTGTCCTGTTTTTTAATGTCTTGAAACAATTCTTTAGCAGAATCATAACCGCGGTGCGGAGCTTCTGGCAAATCGCCCCAATGCGGAACAATATCTAAGAG
>JBBPYO010000502.1:0-4360 GCA_038199845.1 Flavobacteriales bacterium | reverse complement strand
TACACCAGTGGTGAGCATTGTACGATGTGCGCTGCCGCCCATGGTTGGGTGGGAATTGGTAAACTCGTGTATTTAAGCTCTGGTGAGCAGTTGGGATCTTGGTTAGAAGAATTTGGTGTTTCTTCAGCACCCATTAATTTTATTCCCGTGGAACAAATTATTAAAAATGTGGAGTTAAAAGGTCCGGCTACAGGTAGTTTATTGGATAGAATTAAAACGATGCACAAAACATATCATTTAAAATCAGGAACTGATAAGAAAAAATAGTTTGATGTTTATTTTTAAGATGTTGTTGCTAGCGAGCTGCTATTCAACTCAAAATTCTAAAAAGGAAATAATGGCAATAAACCGGATAAAACAGCCGATTTTGATAGTCAAATAGTCGAGAAATATTGGAAGCTAATAACTTTAGAAGGTCAGTAAATTAAAATGGCCGAGACTCAGAAGCGTGAGGATCATTTTATACTCAAAACGACAGAGAGTAAAGTAGAGAGTTTCGCTGGCTGTAAACCTTTTAATGGAAGCTATACGTTAGAAAATAGAAACCGCATCCGTTTTTCATCAATGGAAACAACCTTGAAAGCTTGTCCAGATGTTGATTTTAATGAAACCGAATTCCTGAAGGTTTTTGAACTGGCAGATAATTATACCATTAACGAAGACACGCTAAGCCTTAATGTGGGACGTCGCGCCCCGCTTGCTGTCTTTAAGGCGGTATATTTGGATTAACACATTTTTGAATAAGATGTGCTGAAAGTTACATGCTAAACCTATTTTCTTCGCTAGAAAATTGATTTTACGTCCTGCGCTGAGGTTTTATATTAGGATAATTGCATTAATTGGTTATCTATTTTCTTTTTCCAGTCTTTTAAAGAGAATAGAATTTTAAATTTGCAAAAAAATAGGCAAACCAGTATTTCCAAACATGAAACTTAAGCGGCGTAGAAAATTAGTCACCTATCTCAATATTCTGGATCAACCTTTACGATTTAACCATTTTGTTTTTGGCAGGATGTTTATTTTATGGGCCATTCTAGGTTTAATAGGTGGTTTGATTGCGGGAATTTACTGGATTGTATTGGAGTTTTTGACCCATCAACTTGCATTTTTCGATGGTGTATGGGTTATTGCTGTTATGGGGGTTAGCGGTCTTTTGGCCGGATTGATCATTCATTTTATAGGTGATCCAGGAGAGATTCATTTAATTGTAAATAACATTCGTTTTAATAAAGGCAAGCTGGATCCTAAAAACAATCCATCTATGATTCTTTCTTCGCTGCTTTGCATAGCCTCGGGAGGAAGTTTAGGACCTGAGGGGCCACTTGTTCAGGTTACCGGCTCAACCGGTACATGGTTAGGGAAATTGTTCAGGTTAAAAGGGGAGGAATTGCGTTCCTTAAGCATTGCGGGAATGGCTTCGGGATTTACCGCTTTGTTTGGAGCTCCTCTGGGTGGTAGTTTGTTTGCGCTGGAGATTTTGCACCACAAACATGCCGTAGAATATTACCAGGCCATTATTCCTGCACTTGTGGCAAGCAGTTTCAGTTATATTGTATTTGCACTGATTATACATCTAGGCCTTGGTGCGGTCTGGGATCTTTCAGCTTATGAATATTCAGGTTTATTTGATTTTGGCTATGCTATACTCTTTGCAATTGCAGGTACTTTTGTAGCGTGGTTATTTATTTATTGCACTAAATTTTTCAAGCAAGTATTTGAACGGCGTGCGCTTCCCATTTATATTAAAACACTTATAGGAGGGATTTTACTCGGTATTATAGCCTATTATTTTCCATTGACGCGCTATTTTGGACATCATGAAATTAATGCCCTTCTTGGGGAGAAATTGTCCATCACCTTACTGTTTGGGATTTTGGTTTTTAAAATAATCGCTATTGCGATTACCGTGACTTCGGGATGGCGTGGAGGTTTTATCATTCCATTATTTTTTGTGGGCGCTACCTTGGGTTTGATCATACATCACTTTTTTCCATCAACAAATCTTACTTTGGCCATCATAAGCTGTATGGCGGCGATTAATTCCTGTGCGACCCGTACGCCAATGAGTACGACCATTTTATTGGCAACTCTGACTGGTTTTTCTTACTTAATTCCCATTTTATTTGCGAGCCTTACCGGTTATTTTCTTGCACCCAGAATTCCCTTTATAGGTTCACAGATGCACTCTACACCAATGGAGTAATAGTTGGAAGTCATTGAAAAACTACCTAAAAGGACTCAAAAACGAGTATTAAACGGTAGGAATTAGGTCAAAATTGATCAAAATTCTTCTTGATAATCCATACCAAATGCAGACAGCGCTCAGGATAGATCATAGATTCAGGAACCTGAAATTTCAAAATGAAATATCTGAGAGAAGCATTTAGTTTCCCATTTATCGAAATATTTTATCAGAACATAACTTTTCCAGAGTTTTAAACTTTGGAAAGTTTGGCGCTCTTATCCAACAAACTTAAAAATGGTTGAAATTGCCGAAAAACGGCCTAAAAGACGGATAAATAGATCCAAATCGAGTTCAATGCTCTATTTTCGGCAAGAATAATTCAGAAGTGAATACGGCTTTATGATTGAAGATAAATTGCTCAAAACAATAATCATATCTTTGTTTCTGCTATTGAAATCAATGCCATGAATACCACAAAAGACGCTTTAAAAGAACGTATCAAGGAGCTTACTTGTCTCTATGAGGTTTCATCCATCATCATGAATGCCCCGAATGAGCAGTTATATGAAGAATTGGAAGCAATCGCTCGAAGTCTGAAAAATGCTTTTCAATTTCCAGGCAGCACCTCGATTGATATTACTATACCGGAACTTAATGTCAGTACTGGAAAATCTGAGGTTTTTCAGGTAATAAATTCGCGCATTCGTTTGTTTAACAAAGAAATTGGACGCATTGAAGCAAAATTGACTGATCCAGATATTTCTTTTTTGGTGGAAGAACAGCAGTTAATAGATAATGTAGCTTTAAAATTAGGAGATCTGCTGGAACGTATCGAGATCAGAAAAAGCGAGTCCAGAATGAAAATGCATATGGAGCGCACGGATAGACTCAATATTTTAGGTGAACTAACTGCTGGCATTGCCCATGAACTCAATACGCCGCTGGCAAATATTCTGGGCTTCGCCGAATTGTTAAAACCAAAAACAGAAGGCGATAGCGAGGCGAGTGCAGATGTTGATAAGATCATTAGCAGCGCAATTTATTCTCGGGAGGTCGTAAAAAAATTGATGTTTTTTGCCTGTGAAATGCCTCAGGAAATGAAAAAGGTGAATATTGTGCCAAGTATTAAAAGTGCCATTGATTTACTGGACGCCACCTTTAGAAAAAATGAAGTTAAATATTATGTCAAGATAGAAGAAGAACAGTTATGGCTTAAGGCAGATACTGTTCAGCTTACTCAAATCATCTTTAACCTTGTGATCAACGCGATCTATTTTTCGCCTAAAAATGCGCTGGTTACCATTGAAGCCTTTCAGAAAAATGATTCCATTATTTTACAAATAAAAGATGAGGGCAGTGGACTTACAGACCTCGCGCTTGAAAAAGTCTTTCAGCCATTTTTTACGACAAAGCCCGTTGGCGAAGGTTCTGGGCTCGGTCTTAGCGTGGTACACGGTATTATATCAAGTCATAAGGGAAGTATAACCGCAGTTAATAATTCAGACCGCGGTGCGACATTCACGGTTATCCTGCCAAAATCTTGATCTTATGGAACTAAAAAGAGAAAATATTCTTTTGGTCGACGATGACCTTAACATTTTAGAGCTCTTGCAGCGCCATTTAAAGACATGGGATTATCATACCTATAAAGCCGTTTCGGTGAAGGAGGCGGTGACTATTCTTAAGGATACTAAAATAGACTTGTTGATCACCGATCTTAAAATGCCCGAAATCGACGGTTTTGAACTTATAAAATTTGTCACGGAACATTATCCCAGAATGCAAAAACTGGTGATTACCGGATATCCTTCCATTCAAGATTCACTTGCCTTTATCAAATCGGGCGTTGTGGATTACCTGACCAAACCTTTTACTAAAGGAGAACTCGAAATAGCGGTCACCCGGGCTTTTAAGCATTTGGATAAAAGAGAACCTGCAATATCTAACCAAAAGCAGCAGGAAAACTATGGAGATATCATAGGCGGTTCAGACAAAATAAACGCGGTGATCCAGATCATTGAACGCGTTAAAGACAATAAGGCAACTATTTTTATAGAGGGGGAAAGTGGAACTGGTAAGGAGCTGGTTGCGCGTTCCATACACTATCAGGGTAAATTTTCAAGAGCACCATTTATTGCGGTAAACTGTGGCGGGATCCCGGAAAACTTGCTGGAG
>JBBPYO010000501.1:0-3770 GCA_038199845.1 Flavobacteriales bacterium | reverse complement strand
GTTTATCCTGAGTAAGCGACGAAAGGAGCATACCGAAGGGAGCCCCAGCCAGGTCACTTAATAAATACCTAAACCTTCCACATAACGGAAGGTTTTTTTATGTCAAAAAACATAATGGGGCGAGAGGTTTACGGATCAAGACCAATTGTTGTGTTCATTCAGAAATTGGTATCAATCTATAAAAGAAAAATTCTACATTTTTGACTGCTCTGAACTGTGCTCTAAAAAATTTTATTGTTGGATTGAAGGATCGCGCTGATACATTTGTACTTCTATTTATTAGATTCTTTTATTATCTTAACACACTCAAAGTTATTGCGATGAATAACGTGAACTAACATTAAGTCACGGCCACCAATAAATTAAATCTAAGTTTTCATGAAAAAACACTACCTATTTCTTCTACTGTTTACTATTGCCAGTTCCCTTTTTGCTCAAAGCAAAATATTAGAGAGCCTAAGTATGAAAAGTGCTCTCTTGAATACCGAGGTCAACTATTCGATTTATTTACCCGATGGATATGAATATTCTGAAAGGCTCTATCCCGTGGTATATCTCTTAAACGGTTACACGGGTGACGAAACAAACTGGATTGAAGCAGGTGGGATGCAACGAATAGTAGATCAAGAAATTGAACAAGGAAATATTCAGCAGATGGTCATCGTTATGCCCGATGGGGATGACAGACTTTATATGAACCGGACCGATGGCACTTATCCCTATGAGGATATGTTTATGAAAGAGTTACTACCTTATATTGAAAGTCAATACCGTATTCGCACAGGAAAACAATATACGGCAATAAGTGGCCTCTCTATGGGAGGCGCTGGTTCCTTAAAACTAGCTTTAAAATATGATAAGCAATTTGGGGCCTGCGCCGCATTTAGTTCTGCCATATTTACGGAGGAAGCAGTTACTACCTCTGACCAGGAAGGTATGAATGGATATATTAAAAAGGCCATGCCCGATATGGTAGGTACAAAAGGTAAAAAAAGACTCAATAAAAGCTATGAGGAGTACGACGTGCTTCACCTTGTGAAAACCAAAGATCCAGAGCTGCTAAAAACAGTAAAGATATATTTTGATTGCGGTGATGATGATTTTTTAACCCTGGGGAATGCCCAATTGCATAAAGAACTTATATCTAAGCAAATACCACATGAGTACAGAGTTCGCGATGGGGCGCATACTTGGCCTTTTTGGCGTGAGTCTTTGCCTGTGGGGTTAAAGTTTATCAGTGATTCTTTTTGGAAATAGGGATTTTATTTTATCAATTCATGTAATTTTCCATGTTAACAGGCGTATCGGTTCGGATATAAAATAAACCTAAACTGTTTTACGTCTGTAAATTTTAATTTATCGCGAATTTTATTTGAAAATCCCATTCTTCTAAAAATTCTCTTTATAATTCAGCCTTTCATAGACATTTTTGTACGTGTTCAAGTATAAATCAGGAGGTATAAGAAGCAAGGGAGTTTTTGATTTAAGGCATATTCTTATTTTTTAGTTGAACCAGAGAAATGTCTATATTGCTTTCAAATATTTAAAATATACTGACCCGTAATGGTCCCGTTGATTAATTTCATTATATATCCTTCGCATGAAATATAGTTCTATTCTATTATTTGGTCTTTTTATGTTCGGTTTAAGCTCCTGCAGCTCAAAAAAGGAAGTAGCATACGATCTGATTATTCATTCTGCAACCATCGTTGATACCTATTCTGGAAACTTAGTTCAAAACCAAAGTATAGCCATTATCGGAGATTCCATTGCGAACATTAAGAACGACGATGATGCAACTATTTGGAAAGCAAAAAAGAAAGTTGATGCCAGCGGTAAATATGTAATTCCGGGGCTTTGGGATATGCACGTACATTTTGGCGGTGGAGACAGCTTGATTGCAGAGAATAAAAACTTACTTCCACTTTATATCGCTAATGGTGTAACAACAGTCCGTGATTGTTCTGCAGATATCAGTCCTTCCGTTTTTAAATGGAAAGATGAAATTGCCAAAGGAGAACTCTTGGGGCCCAATATATTCTCGTCAGGACCAAAAATAGAAGGAATTAATTCCATTTGGCCCGGTGATCAAGAGATTGCAGATGAAAACGGACTCAACCGCGCATTGGATTCTCTTGAAAATATAGGAGCAGATTTTGTAAAGATTACTGACAATACACTTTCCCCTGAACTTTTTAAAACCGCAGTAAAAAAAGCGTCTCAACGCGGCTTTAAAGTTTCTGGCCATATTCCTTTTAGCTTAAAAGCAATAGATCTTTCCAGAGAGGGAATGAGTACTGTAGAACACATGTCGTATATGCTGAAAGCAGGCTCGCCGGAAGAAACTTCCATTATAGAAAAAGTCAAGAACAAACAATTGGACATTGCTTCAGCTAATCAAAAACTATACGATTCCTTTGATGAAGATTATGCACTTTCTGTCTATAAGGAACTTTATAAGAACAAAACTGCCGTGGTGCCCACTTTAGTTGGAAATAAGATCATTTCCTATCTAGATGAGAATAACCACAAAAACGATGATGAGTTGAAATATCTGGGTAAAGGACTTATAAAAACGTATGAATGGAGGGTTGAAAGAGCAAACAAAGCCACGGAAGCCGAAATTGAGACTAGAAAGAAACAGTATTTAAAACTTCTAAGTCTTATTCCTATCATCAAAGCTTCGGGAATGGACATCATTGCGGGAACAGATGCTGGTTTCTTAAACTCGTATATATATCCTGGCTTTGCATTGCATGAAGAGCTTAAAATATTTTTAGATGGAGGTTTAAGTCCGTTGGAAGCGCTGCAAACATCTGTTATCAACGGACCTAAATTCTTTGGGGTTTTAGACCAATATGGAGCTGTAGAAGCCGGAAAAAAGGCAGATTTGCTACTATTGAACTCAAATCCATTAGAAAATATTGAAGCAACCAGCGATATTTTTATGGTAGTTAAACAAGAGCGCATACTTACTGAACAAGATCTAAGTGCTCTTTTGAGTGATTTGGAAGAAAGAAATAAGAATGAGTGAAAATAACAAACAATGCCATTAATGTGAGGTTAGAAACTTTAAGCTTACATATTAAAATGGCAGCGCTTCTATTCTTTATAACCTGAGTTTGATATAATATAATAAAGGGTTGAAAATTGTTATTTCGAGTGATTTTTGCAAAAAATTGTATTGAGAAAAGTCATTTTCAATCGAAAAACGTAGATTTCGATACAAAATTCTTTCAGAATTTCTCTCGATCTGATACATCATGCTTGGTTTGAACTTATGTTTATAATTTAAACGAAGCTACGCTACGGTACTTACGCTAACATTCTGACATGTATTAAATTAAGTTTACAAATCAGACTTTTTGATTCAATTGAACTTGATTTGATAACTAAGTGAGTTCCAGCTTTTTTTGGCACTGGTTTTGTACATTTAAGAAAAAGATCCGTTCATGAAAAAAATAGCCTTTTTAATCATCGCACTTATTTTTGTCTACAGTTGTGCCACCACACAAACTGATCAGAAAATGACTAAATCCATATCGTCAACGGACAGTACGAAGGTTGCTGAAAATGATACCGTTCGCATCGCAAACGACAGCCTGGAATATGAAATTATTATCATTGATCCGGGTTTTAGCACTTTTCTAGCATCGATCGCGCGGCCTGAGAATTATTACTCCCAGAGTTATCTGGAAAACAAAAACCAATTTCTGGTTATAGATTATAATCAGCGAGTAATGCAACCTTTTCGCTATAGTCCTGATCTT
>JBBPYO010000500.1:0-4259 GCA_038199845.1 Flavobacteriales bacterium | reverse complement strand
GAGCGGAGTTTCGTTCTTTGACGGTAATGCGCTGACCGATGAAAAACTACAAGTGATCAAGGATTTTAAGGAAGCAGATAAATAAAAGGTTCTTTTAAAGTTCCTTACTTTAAAATCTGTATCCGACTAGCGAAACGAAAGGGATGCAGGTGTCAAAGGTAAAAGTGTCGGGGAAATGTAATTGTGGTTCATTAAGATTTGTGTTTTGTATGTTTGGGCGAGCGCTAGTGCGCTGAAAGTATTCTTTCCTAGAAATAACTTATGCGGGAGTAAAAAATTCAGTATAAATAATATGGAGAGAAAATCCAAAACTTAATACATGAGCAAAACCCTTAGTATTTTCAAAAAAGTAATTCTTTACACATTTTCAATCTTTTTCATTCTTTCAATTTCTGGATATATTTACCTCTATGTTTTGCCTAAAGGTCCAAAAATAACGGATAGTATTCCTCTTGAAAATGGTAAGGATTCTTTTGTGATGTACGCCTATAAGGAAAGCGAGAGAAAGACCATAAAGGTCTGGACCTATAAACCTGATGATTGGAAAACAGGTAATAAAATAGTTTTTGTAATGCATGGTGGTGGTAGAAATGCAGAAGATTATCTAGATGCTTGGGTACAACTGGCCAAGACAAATAACCTGCTACTGGTTGCTCCCGAATTTGCAAATAAATTTTCTAAATATATCACGAACGATTATCAAGAGGGAAATTTATTCACCTTTTTTGGTGTTAAAAACCCGAAAGAAGAATGGGCGTATACGGTTGTCGAAAATATATTTGACCATATAAAAGAGATGAATACTATTTCAAATGAAAACTACGATATTTTTGGGCATTCTGCGGGTGGTCAATTTGTTCATAAAATGATATTGTTGATGCCCGAAGCGAGAATTGAAACGGCGGTAGCGGCAAATTCTGGATTTTATACTTTTCCAGATAGAAATCTTGAGTTTCCCTACGGTATGGAGGATACAGGTCGCGATCTGGAATCTGACTTAGCAAGATCTTATAAAAAAAAGTTGATTATCCTATTGGGAGAGCTGGATAATAATCCAAATTTAGGGACTTTTAGAACGACCGATATGGCAATGCAACAAGGAATGAACAGATTGGAACGTGGCACAAATTTTTTCAACGCAGCCATGGAACTTAAAAATGAAGAATCCATTCCGTTCAATTGGGAAATGGATACCGTTAAAAATGTGGGGCACAACTATAAAGAGATGTCTAAGAGTGCTATAAAATGGTTGGAAAATTAATCTAAAAATTACCTAGATACATCAAACCGCGACGATATGATCCCGAAAGCTTTTGGGACAGTATAGGTTTGCAAAATTTAAATTTATGCTCAAAACAATTAATTTAATTATCTTTTTACTGTTTGTAACAAACTTTGGCTTCGCCCAAAATATCTCAGAAGTCAATATCATTCCAAAACCAAAGCAGGTAGAATTGACTTCGGGAAGTTTTCAATTCAATCCAGAAACTGTTTTTGTGGCTACTTCGGAAGAAGAAAAAGATGCCGCGCAAGTGCTGGTTGACCGGTTTAAAGAAGCGGCCAATTGGGAATTGAAGTTTTCCGCGGAAAATAAACTGGAGAATTCCGTGCGGTTTGTCAACTCAGACTCACTGGAAAAGGAAGCCTACGGACTCAAAATCACTGAAAACGGCGTGCTGATTACCGCTTCCGACGCATCCGGATTTTTATACGGGATCCAAAGTCTGCGGCAATTACTTCCGCCGGAAATTGAAAAAATTCAAAAGGAAATTGGCAATATTATTTGGGAAGTTCCTGCGCTTACCATAAAAGACGCGCCACGTTTTGCCTGGCGCGGACTCATGCTTGACGTTTCGCGGCACTTTTTTGAAAAAGAATATATTTTAAAAACCATTGATCGGCTCGCTTTTTTGAAGATGAACATCTTTCATTTTCATTTGGTCGATGATCAAGGTTGGCGCATCGAGATCAAAAAATACCCAAAACTAACCGAAAGCGGTGGTTTTCGGGTGGATCAGGAAGACAAAGCTTGGAACGCGAGAAGCAAAAACGATCCCGCGGAAAAAGGGACGTATGGCGGTTTCTATACGCAGGAAGATATTAAGGAAATCGTCGCCTATGCGCAGAAAAAAGGCGTGACCGTGGTGCCGGAAATCGAGATGCCGGCGCACGTGATGAGCGCGATCGCGGCCTATCCATGGCTTTCCTGCAGCGATGAACCCATCGCGGTACCTTCTGGCGGCGTGTGGCCCATCACCGATATTTATTGCCCCGGAAAGGAAACGACTTTTGAATTTCTGGAAGACGTTCTGACCGAAGTCATGGCGTTATTTCCTTCGGAATATATTCACGTGGGCGGCGATGAGGCCACAAAAACCGAGTGGGAAACCTGTGCTTCCTGCCAGGCGCGGATGCAAAAGGAAGGACTTAAAAATGTGGACGAACTGCAAAGTTATTTTATGAAACGCATCGAGCGTTTTGTGAATTTCAAAGGCCGAAAGATCATTGGTTGGGACGAGATTTTAGCCGGTGGACTGCCGCCAAGTGCCACCGTTATGAGTTGGCAGGGAGTGGAAGGCGGCTGGGAAGCTTCAAAACAGGGTCATGATGTGATCATGACGCCTACTTTTCCGTTGTATTTTGACCGGTATCAGGGCAATCCCGATTATGAGCCGCTGGCGTTTGATGGTGCAATCAACCTTGAAAATGTCTATGATTTTAATCCCGTGCTCGATTCGATGACTGTGGATCAGGAAAAGCACGTGCTTGGCGCGCAGGCCAATCTCTGGACAGAATTTGTGCCGAATGAAGCGATTTCGGAATTTAAGATCTATCCACGACTTGCGGCTTTGGCAGAAACGGACTGGACGCCAAAAACAGCAACCGACTGGGAAGATTTTTCTGAACGCGTGCAGGAATTGATGACGCGTTTTGAATATATGGGCATTCAGTATTCTAAAAGTTCGTACGCCGTTACCGCTGCTGCGGAAATGGATCTTGAGAATCAAAAAATCAAGATCAAGTTGGATAATGAATTCCCGAATTCTGAGATCCGTTATGCGCTGAATTCCGATGTAAATGTTTCCGCGAAGCGCTATGGAAAACCTTTTGAACTCAACGAAACTACCCAATTGCAAGCAGCGGTTTTTAAAGATGGAAAACAGATGGGCGATACCTTGCGCCAGCTTTTCAAATTTCATAAAGCTGCCGGCAAAATGGTGAAATACCTGACCGAACCGCATAAAAACTATCCGGGCGATGCAACCACGCTTGTAAATGTGCTGCGTGGAAGCAAGAACTTTCACGATGGCCAATGGCAGGCGTGGATCAGCGATAATATGGAAGTGCTGATTGATCTTGGCCAAAACGAAGAGGTAAAACGCGTGATCTTGGGCACCATGGAAAATCAAGGTTCCGGGATTTATTTTCCAGTTGAAGTTGCTGTTTTTGTTTCGCAGGATGGTGAAAATTTTGAAAAAGCCGGGATGATTTCCAATGCTTATCAAGCCAATCCTTCTTCGGAATTGAAAGATTTCAGCATTGATTTTTCTCCAAAAAACACCCGATTTATAAAGATAATTGCTAAAAACAATACCAATCTCCCAGATGGTGGAAGTGGATTTTTGTTTGTAGATGAGATTACGGTTGAATAGGATCTCGATACACGCTCCTACCGTCGCGCACTCGATCTGACATTCTTTATTTTGAAGTGTCACTTCGGGTGGTTTTAAGCGCAGCAGCAACGAAGATTAAAATTGTATCGAGAAGCGTTTTTGGTTATTAAATTACAATTCTAAAAAATCCTTTAAAAGTCTATTTGCGTCAACCTGAATTTATTTCAGGTTCTTATCCAAGTTGGGAAACAATCTGATGCGATTCTGAAATAAATTCAGAATGACGGACGCCCGTCTTTTTTATCACTTTAGAAATTTATAATAAAACATATTATCTACAATAATAAGCAAATGAAAAACCGCCAAAATCTACCAATAATCACCCTAAAACAGGCAATTTTCCTTCTCTTTTTGCCATTTTTTGGATTCGCCCAACAAGAAAATCCGGTGGAATACGTCAACCCGTTTATCGGTACTTCCAATTATGGCGCGACCAATCCCGGAGCGATCGCTCCGCGCGGAATGGCCAGCGTCTCACCATTTAATGTGGCGGGAAGGATTGATCTGAATCCGCTGGAAAAAGACAGTCAGTGGTTATCGAATCCATATGTGCACGAGAATAAATTTTTGACCGGTTTCAGTCAG
>JBBPYO010000499.1:0-4609 GCA_038199845.1 Flavobacteriales bacterium | reverse complement strand
TATTGAAGCTTGTGAGCAAATACGCAAAAACCCCGCGCTTTCTGAAACGATAATCGCTTTTCTGACCGCCCGTGGGGAAGATTATTCACAAATGGCCGGTTTTGACGCCGGGGCAGATGATTACATCACAAAACCCATAAAGCCCAAGGTTCTTGTAAGTAAGGTAAAGTCACTTTTACGCCGCTTAAAAGAAGAGGCAGATAAAGAAACCACGTTAACCTTTGGTGATCTTGTTATTAATAGGGAAGAATATAAAATCATTAAGAATAAAAAGGAAATAGTGCTTCCGCGGCGGGAGTTTGAGCTGTTGTCACTCCTTACGTCAAAGCCTGGAAAGGTCTTCAAAAGAGAAGATATTCTAGACCGCGTGTGGGGCAATGAAGTTGTGGTAGGCGGCCGTACTATAGATGTACATATCCGTAAGCTTCGTGAAAAAATAGGCGATAAAACATTTAAAACCGTGAAGGGAGTAGGGTATAAATTTGTAGTTTAATGGCGGCTAATTTTAAAAAGTCGTATAGGTTTGCCACATATTCGGCTTCCTATATTACTACTTTTCTAACGCTCTTGTTGAGCGTTTTTTTATATTATCACAGTCTGTTGAATCTGATTTGGCCAATTGGTTTTGCCATGATCTGTTTTGCTTTTTGCTTTGTTATATTGCAAGTACGGGTAGAGCAATTCATTTACAAGCGCGTAAAAAAGATTTATGATGACGTTTCCCTACTTGATGCCACTACATTAAAACGCGGTCAGATCACAACAGATATGTCTACGCTCACTAGAGAAGTAGAACGCTTTGCCGCCAGTAAAAAACTGGAAATAGAATCTCTTAAAATCAAAGAAGAGTACCGCAAGGAATTTATGGGCAACGTGGCCCACGAACTCAAGACACCGCTTTTTACAGTACAAGGTTATTTGCTTACGCTTCTTGACGGGGCTATGAAGGATAAAGTAGTACTTAAAAAATACCTGCAACGTGCAGAAAAGGCTACAGAGCGCCTTATTTATCTGGTAAATGATCTAGATATGATCTCCAGGCTCGAAGTGGGCAATATGAATCTGCGGTATTCATATTTTGATATTGTGGAGCTTGTTAGAAACACCTTTGAATCGCTTGAAATGAAAGCGGCCAAAAAAAACATTACCCTCACTTTTGACCGGATCTATTATAAACCCATTCAGGTCAATGCAGACCGGGAACGTATATTGCAGTTGCTTACCAATCTCATCGTTAACTCCTTGAAATACGGTAAACAGGACGGCACAACGGAAGTGACCATAGAAAACCTCATCCAGAATAAAGTTATTGTTCGGGTCACCGATAATGGAGAAGGAATTTCCTCAGAGCACATTCCCAGATTATTTGAACGTTTTTACAGAGTAGATAAAAGCGGATCACGGAGAGAGGGAGGTTCTGGTCTTGGATTATCTATTGTGAAACATATTGTAGAGGCCCACGACGAGAAGATTTATATAGAAAGCGATTTTGGTGTGGGATCTGAGTTTTCGTTCACCCTTGAAAAGGCCGAAGAGCTTCCCTCTGTCAATATCATCAATGACGCTGGCATAGACTGAAGCATCAAAACCACTGTAAACTCCAACTTGGCTCAGATCTTTTATGCTAAATTCATCCTGATTTGCAAAGGGCACTTTTCTCAGTTTTTTTAAACGTTTGGCAAGATATTCCTGCTCGGTCTGTCCGGGAGTAGGAATGAAAAATGCCTTTTTTCCCAGCTTGGCCAGATCCATAATCGTGGTATAGCCTGAACGGCATAAGATCAATTTACTGGCGTTGATCGCTTTTTCAAGCGCATCACTTTCCATAAAATCAACTATTCTAATATGATCTGGAGCTTTGACTGGTTTTTCCGCATCTATCTTTCCACGTACAAAGAGCACTTTGCCTTTGTAAATTCTCAATTCATGCAATAAAATTTCCTCAAGTTCGGTACGCTGAGGTTCTGGTCCAGAAAGCAGCACCAGGATGTCATATCTTATCTGTATTTCTAATTTTTTCAACCGGGATAACGGCCCTATATAAATCACTGGGATTTTAAAGTTTTTAGGATGGCCTAATTTTCCACTCAAGTTCCCTAAATCTTTAAAATCTGGTACCCAGCAAGCGTCATAACGTTTAATATAACGACGGTGGATGGCGGAAGTAAGTTTCGTTGTATTTCCGCTGAGCACCTGTAACTGGTGGGTAATAAAAACGGTAGGTATCGCGCTATGATACAAACCAAAACGGTTGTCTGAAATAACGCCATCAATGGTATTCGATTTTACCAGATTTTTCATCATTTTTTGCTCAGCATTGATCGCTTTTATGATCTTAGGGCTGCGCAAGAGCATATTCCATTTAAAATTTGCTGCTTTTTTTGGGTATTCTATTTGGTAGGAAGGCAACGTCAAAGATTGTAGCTCAGGGAATTCTTGTTGTAATAAAGTAAGTGCATTGCCATCACTGCCCAGTAAAACCTCAAAACCTTCCTGAAGCAATACACGTATAAGCGGGATGCAACGTGTTGCATGTCCCAGTCCCCAATTGAGGGGCGCCACCAGAATGGTTTTCTTTTTATGCATATTGCAAAGTTTAAACTCTTTCAGTTGATAAAAGTTTCCTTAATTTTATCAAATTATTAAAGAATGTGCCGTTTGGCTCTAACGATCGTAACGGTGGTCTTTTCAACCGTATGGTTTTGAAGAATATAAAGTTATCCCTTTTATAAAATAGAATACAAAGTGAAGCTCTTTCTGCTGAAAAATGACCATTTTTCAGCAGTATTCCTATTAAACATTATAAAAAAACAATTTGGGCAGCAAAAATAAATTGAAACGCTTTCGCGAAAATGATACGTTCTCAAACGTGATTCAACCCAGTAGGGAAGAATTACTGCAGGACGATTTTAAATGGAAAGGAAAATGGAAGGAATTCTTCAACAACGATGCGCCTATTGTTGTTGAACTGGGATGTGGAAAAGGTGAATATAGCATAGGACTCGCGCAACGATACCCAAATAAGAATTTTGTGGGAATAGATATAAAAGGAGCACGTTTTTGGCGTGGGGCAAAAACCGCTCTTGAAGAAAACCTCAACAATGTTGGTTTTGTGCGTATGCAGATCGAGCTGCTGGAAAATGCTTTTGCAGAGCACGAAGTTTCAGAGATCTGGATCACATTTCCTGATCCACAGATTAAATATAAGCGTACTAAACATCGCATGACCAATGCTGATTTCCTTGCGAGTTATAAAAAAGTGCTTAAACCCGAAGGAATCGTACATTTAAAGACAGATAGTGAGTTTATGCATGGGTACACGCTTGGTTTATTGCACGGTGCCGGCCATGAAATCCTTTATGCACATCATGATATTTACAGTAATCAAGAGGCTCCGGAAGAAGTGGTGAGCATTCAAACCTTTTATGAAAACCAATATCTTGAAAAACAGAAAAGGATTACCTATATAAAATTCAAAATTAACTAGGCGCATGCTCCATTGGAAATAACCAAACTTTTTATAATCACCTATTTTGTCGCTTTTGTGGGCGTATTGCCTCCTGGTCTGGTAAATATGACCGTAGCAAAAACCTGTCTGCAACGTGGTAAAAAAAACGGGATCCTTGTAGCAGTGGGCGCGTGTGTTGTTGTACTCTTTCAGGCGCTAATTGCCATTTTGCTCGCCAAGTATATTTTTAATAATGATTATGTCCGCAATATCCTTCTGCGCACGGGAGTTGTGATTTTTATTCTTATGGGAATTTACTTTTTGATCGCGGCAAAAAAAGCGAAAGTAAGACGGGTTAAGGCTGTAAAGCACCGCGGACTACGAAGTCTGGGTAAAGGAATTCTTATTTCGGCCATAAATATTCTTCCAATTCCCTATTTCTGTGCACTTGGAGCAGCACTTAATGTGAGCGGACAGGTTTCCTATCACTTTTTGGCCATTGGAGCGTTTATGCTTGCCGCAGCCGCAGGATCATTTACAGCTTTATATATTTATGTATTGGGTTTTGAAAAGATTCAACGCAAAGCGGTTAACCTGACCAAATACACTAATTATTTTATGGCTGCTCTCATGCTTGTGCTGGTCATTCTTACCCTTATCCGTATGTATTATACTGATAAATAATACGGAACTATGCCGAAAGATAACAGCGGTTTTTTTGATAAAGTGTATAACCTTGCACGCCAAATCCCTTACGGAAGAGTTACGAGTTATGGGGCCATTGCGAAGGCGCTGGGAGCTGCCGGAAGCGCCCGCATGGTAGGCTGGGCAATGAACGGTGCTGGAAATTACGAAGATGTGCCAGCGCATCGTGTTCTCAACCGAAATGGCTTGCTCACCGGAAAACATCATTTTCCCGGTACAGACCTCATGCAACGTCTGCTCGAAGATGAAGGAATAACCGTGGTTGATGACGGTGTTCAGGATTTTAAAGTACTTTTCTGGGATCCGGTTGTGGAATTGGGACTTTTTGATGAAGAGTGAACAGTAAAGATTGTAAACTGTATATTGTAAAATGCAGGTTGACATTCAACCTGCAAGGTATTCCCCGCTTTTTCTACGGGGTTCCTTGTAGGTTTATTGCCTGTTTAAACCCGTTTT
>JBBPYO010000498.1:0-2113 GCA_038199845.1 Flavobacteriales bacterium | reverse complement strand
ATCGTGGTCGTTCCATCTTCGTTTTCTTCAAAAAGTGCAGTTCCTGAAATTGACGGATCTGAAACAGCACTTAAATCGTAGGTTTTGGACTCCCCGGTTTTATCCACGATGATCATTCCACTGTCGTCATTGTTGGAACAACCCGTCAGTGTTACAGTTGCTACCAACATAAAAAGAATAAATAATTTTTTCATAAACATGTTTTTTTAATTTGTTCCTTATAATTTAGCTAAAAATGTTTAATAACGTTAGCTTAAATATCATAAAAAACTATTAATGAAAAAGATAGCCGTATTAACTGGTGCAGGGATAAGTGCAGAAAGTGGACTCAAAACCTTTAGGGATGCAGATGGTTTATGGGAAGGCCATGATGTTATGGAAGTCGCAAGCCCAGAAGGCTGGGAGGCCAACCGCGAACTGGTGCTCGATTTTTATAATGCGCGCCGTAGGCAATTATTGAGCGCACAACCCAATGCAGCTCATAAAGCGCTCGTAAAGCTTGAGGAAAAGTTTGAAGTCACCATTATAACTCAAAATGTTGACGACTTGCATGAACGCGCCTGCAGTTCAAAGATTATTCATCTGCACGGCGAACTCTTAAAAGCGCGCAGTAGCGTAGATGAAAATGATATTCAGGAATGGAAAAAGGATATTTGTATGGGTGATTTATGTGCAAGAAAAAGCCAATTGCGGCCTCATATCGTCTGGTTCGGTGAGGAAGTACCTCTGCTTGATGAGGCCGCCGAAGCAGTAATGCAAGCAGATTATGTATTGATCATAGGCACCTCTATGCAAGTATATCCAGCTGCAGGACTGATGGATTTTGCTCCCAATAACGCTAAACTCTTTTTTATAGATCCGCGACCTAATGTGCAATCGTCCGCTAATTTAACTGTAATTTCAGAAAATGCATCTACCGGAGTTCCTAAAGTGGTCGATCAGCTTTTAGGGAATACTTGAGCCGCGCTGCCTTTGCCCAGTCTAATAAAGCGGTGGTTTCGGTAGGCCTCAAATCTGCGTCCTGATGGATAAAGGTATATGATTGCAGCGGCATTTCATCATGCTCTACCTCTTCCACCAATTCTTTGAGTTTTTTATTTTTTTGCTTTGTGGAATAACGTTCCCAAGACGAAAAATTTAAATGCTGCTTCCCCTCTTTAATATGATCGTTTAACCAGAAAGAAATTGGGGCAACCTCTGCATACCACGGATAAAGGGTCTGGTTACTGTGACAGTCGTAACATGCCGTTTTTAAAATTGCGGCGACCTGCTCAGGTGGGTTGGTTTCGGCAAGAAAGGGTTTTAAGGTTTCATAACCACCATTATTGCGATCGGGGCGTACAAATTGCAGGACAATAAGAGCTAATAGAGCGAGGACAAGAAAGCGTTTAATCCAGATCATTATTGGTTGTTTTTGAGTCGAAATACAAAACCTTAAGAAACGCGCATTTATTCATATACTGCCACTAATATTACATTGTGGTTTGAGAACCCATCGTAGCAATGTATCTTTGCCGCCTTAACAAAACAAGCTATGTCGAACGCACTCGAAGCCGTATCACCCATAGATGGCAGATATTATAAAAGAACCGCCTCTTTGTCCCCCTATTTTTCCGAAAAAGCACTTATAAAATACCGTGTAAAAGTAGAAGTAGAATATTTTATCGCACTTTGTGAGCTTCCGCTTCCGCAGTTAAAGGATGTAGATCAGACAAAGTTTGAACAGCTGCGTGCTCTTTATACCGATTTTAGTACGGAAGACGCGCAAGCGATCAAAGATATTGAAAAAGTCACCAACCATGATGTAAAGGCTGTTGAATATTTTATCAAGGATAAGTTTGATAGTCTTGATCTGGCTGGTTACAAAGAATTTATACATTTTGGCCTTACTTCGCAGGACATTAACAATACTGCTATCCCACTAAGTTTAAAAGATGCGGTCAATGAAGCTTATTTACCCCAGATCCAGGAACTAATTGAATTTTTAAAGAAACTTGCTATTGACTGGAAAGACATTTCCATGCTTGCCAGGACTCACGGACAGCCAGCATCACCAACCAGGTTGGGAAAAGAACTGATGGTTTTTGTGGTTCGTCTCGAAGAGCAACTCCGT
>JBBPYO010000497.1:0-11619 GCA_038199845.1 Flavobacteriales bacterium | reverse complement strand
TGAGTTGGAGCGCGTCTTTATATTTTTTAAGATTTTCAGTCTCGTGACCTTCTTCAACTAAAATAGTTTTAAGGCTTGCAGGATCGGTTTTGAGTCGGTTGGCGCGTAAAACCACAGAGGCTTGTTGGTTTAAAGCGGCAATTTCAGCATCCCATTTGGCTCCCAGTTCCTTTTCTCCTAGTTCGTCGAGCCAATCCGGAATGGATTCGCGGTATTTTCTCTCTTGTGAAAGTTCATCAAAACGGCCCTTGATTCTTCGTGTAGGAGTGTCTTCAATTTGTGGCCAATCCGGTAATTTGATTCCGCGCAGCGTGCACCACACGGCGAACATGCGCCAGAGATCTTTGCGATCAAGAGGTTCTTTTGCCTCAGCGATTTCGGCGTAAAGCCTTTTCCAGCGTACGATGTCGTATATAGTTTCAGCAATAAAACCGCGATCACGTGAACCCCATCGTTTATCCCTCTTTAACTGTTTGTGAACAGCTTTATCAGCGTAGACGCCTTCATTAAAAATCTCTAAAAGACCGTCAATGACGGCAAGTACAAGGTTGCGGTGTAGGCGCATGGAAATGGTTTTAAATGGCGGCAAAGGTACAGTTTTGTTAAGGAATAGTTTTAACTTCCCGAAAAATTTAGAATATGCGCATTTCAGCAGGGATTTTAGTCTTTATTATAACTATTAGTTGTTTTAGTTGTTCGGAAGAAAAAAAAGAAAAAGAAATTAAGATACATGATTTTAAAAGTGTGGATCTGGAGGTGATTTACGAAGATTCTGTAAGTATAAGGACGCTGGAAATTCTCAATGACGGGAGTGTTGCTTTTGCAGGTTCAGACGGAAAATATGGTCTTTATGACCCAAAAACGAACCAATGGAGCACAAAAATCATTAAAGGAGATACCGTAAATCCATCTTTCCGGGCCACTGCGCATACCGCTACCGATTTTTTTATGCTAAGCATTGGCAATCCAGCTTTACTCTACAAAACTGAAAATAACGGTATGCAACTGGTTTACGCCGAAGAAAGTGAAGCCGTTTTTTATGACGCTATGACCTTCTGGAACAATGAGGAAGGCATTGCGATGGGAGATCCAACTGCAGATTGTCTGTCAATTCTAATCACGAGAGATGGAGGAAAGACCTGGCAGAAAACACCTTGCGACCAATTACCTAAAGTAAAAGAAGGAGAAGCCGCATTTGCCGCCAGCAATACCAATATTACGACCGTAGGAGAAAAAACATGGATTATGACCGGCGGAAAATGTTCACGCGTTCATTACAGTCCAGATAAAGGAGCGACCTGGGAAGTTTATGATACGCCCATATTACAGGGGACAGCTACTCAAGGTGGCTATTCTATTGCATTTTATGATGAAAATAATGGTTTTGCAATTGGTGGAGATTACACACAACCCGAAGCAAATACGAGTAATAAAATGAGAACTACAGACGGTGGAAAAAACTGGCAAATAGTATCAGAAAACGCCGATCCAGGTTACAAAAGCTGCGTTCAATACGTACCAAATAGTGGAGGGAATGAATTAATAACTATGGGTTTTACGGGTATAAATTATAGCAGCGATCAAGGTGAACACTGGCAACAACTTAGCACGGAAGGATTTTTTACGTTCCGATTTCTAAATGATTCAACTGCGTATGCTGCTGGAAATGGACGAATTGCAAAACTCACTTTTAGCGATTCTTTAATCGAATAATATTTTATGGCTTTTCTTTTTCCTTTCTCTTTTTGTATTCTTCAAAAAGCATACGGCTAAAATCATCTTCAACTTCGGGCAGGAAAACAATCTTTGAAGCGGGCAATTTTTTAATAAGCGCATACATCAGTTGCTTTTCTAAAAGATGGCGCTGATCCCGAACCTCAATGTAGGTTTTTATGAGTTTTTCAGATTCCGACTCGCTAAATTTATTTTTAACTCCGTCACTGCTATATTTTTCTTTAAAAAGCTGTCTTTCCTTATGTCGGAGATCATGAATTTGGGAGTCATATGTATTGTAAACCGGCCAAAATTTTTCAGCCTCTGCTGAAGAAAGTTCGAGTTTTTCAGTAATAAATGAGACTTTTAATGCTTTTATGCGTTCGTGCTTATCGCCATCCTGAGCAAAACTTTCTAAACTTGCCGCGAATAACAAGATCAAAAACATTCCCACTGACGAATAGCGGTAAGTTTTAAGCAACGCTAATTTAATGTGCTTTAAAAAATCTCTAGTGTAGGACCTAGTAAAAAAGCGCAATGGTTTTTTCATAACTATGGTTGTGTACTCTATTTAACAGGAAATTGTTCTAAATCATCATTGAGCACTTGATTGTCAATCATGTCAAAAATTACTTCATCAGTTAAGGATATAGACTCAAAAATCGAAGTATTTTCTTCAATCTTTGCAAGTTCCTCATAGGTCAGAAACTCTTGTATATCCCGTTCCTCAAAATAATCATTGAGTGAAGTTGAGCTTATACTTTCAAAGTTAGTCTGTGGCGTTGTGGGATTCCACAATAATAATAAAAGTACGAGCACTGCTGCTATAGCTGTGAGTGAAGCTGTTATTGCACGTGGATCTGACCACCAAAGTGTAATAACTTTCGATGTTTTAGTATGTTCTTTAATGCGTAATTCTATAGTCTTAAAATAATCAGAGGGAATCTGAAAACCTTCATTTTTTGATCCATTTAAAGCTTGCAATTGCTGCCTATCTTTTAAATGCGAAGCAAAGGTGTCAAAATAAGCATCTGGTACTTTAAAACCATTATCGCTATATGATTGCCATTTTTTCTTCATGATTTTTAGACTTCAATATTTATAAAAGGTTTAATTCTCGGTTACGTATTTGGTTATTTTTTTAACCGCGTGGTGATAGCTTGCTTTTAGCGAACCTTCGGAAGTTTCTAGGATGGCTGATATTTCACTATAGGGCATTTCATCATAATATTTCAATAGAAATACTTGTTTTTGACGCTGTGGTAGGCTGTTAATAGCGTTTTGCAATTTGATTTGCAGGGCATCTCCGTCAAAATAGGGGTCACTTTTAAGATTAGAAGTTAGATGCTGCTGTAATTGCTCGTCGTTTATATGTAGTCGTCGTGCTTTTTTCTTCAGAAAAGTCAGGCTTTCATTTGTTGCGATCCGATACAACCAGGTATACAACTTACTTTCCCCTTTAAAATTCTCAAGATTTTTAAATACTTTAATGAAGGTATTTTGAAGTACGTCATCAGCGTCATCATGAGAAATTACCATACGCCGAATATGCCAGTAAAGGCGTTCTTTATAATCGTTGACCAATGCGTCAAACTGTTCTTGTAAAAGGGTCTTTTTTGAACTCACTAGTTATATTTTAAATCCATAGGATCCTGGATCAAATTAGATTTTTTTAATATCCGCACAGTGTGCGAAGCAAAATAAATCATTGAATTTCAATTTACTTCATCTCAAAGGAGGCCAAATTTCCTTCTTATTATTATTTGTTCGCGCCAGGATATCTAAGAGTTGAGAAAAATATTATTCAGCTTTTATCTTAGAATTTTTCAATATAGAGGTAAAGGAGACAATGTATATAATTTTATAAAGCTATCAATTATAATATTTCACTACACGCAAAACATAGGTTTCATATTTAAGCTTACGTGCAATTGGAAAATAGCCCCCACCGCATATTATGATTTTTTATTGTGTCTTTACTAATAACACGAATAAAAGATAAAAGGATTTAGCAAAAATAAACTCAAAATTCAAAATAAAATTTGTGCGAAATAACTTTCAATAGTATTATCTTGAAGGAAAAAACGTATTAAAATTAAAATTAAGTTCGTTGAAGTCCATTATTTTTTATTTTTTTAACTAGTTTCCATTCTATTTTATTAATTGATAATCGCTGCATGAAAAAAAAAATATTTAAAAAGCGTTATTGGTTATCAATAACGACTGTTCTAATTTTCTCTTGCCTAACTGTACTGCTTTACTTTTATTTTAATAAAAGTATAACTGATCAACTTGAGAATCAGTTACAGGTAACGGGAGAAGTGGCTGTGCGAAATTTTGAACTTTCCATTTCAAAAAACCTTTTATATCTGGAGAACGCAACACAGCAAATGAAGGGGCAGAGCGATTTAGCACAGAAATGGGATTCTCTTTCCCAGCGTATAACTGGTCGCAATAAAAATATAGTTTTTACTGCATTAATGGATGAAAAGGGTGATTTAATGGCTAATTATCCCAATAATTTGATGCAAGATAGCATAACAGGTTTGCGCGCTTTTCTAAATAGAGAATTAAAGAACAATGATTCACTTAATGCACCTTATGTAAAATGGTTAGAGCAAATAGATAATGAGACTATTTTGCTTGTAAATCTTCCTTTAAATAACCAAAATCCATCAAAAACACTCTTAGCTGGAGTAGATATGGAAGCTGAGCTTCATGCAATTAATGGATTTCTTAAAGACTATGCCTTTCAGCTAAAGGATGAAACCGGCAAGATTATTTATTCACGCAACGCGCTAGAAATGGAAACCTCTAACGATCCATTTATCTTTAGAAGTGAACTGTTCATAAATGAAGGCGCCATTCACCACTGGTCTATAGATTTATTACGTCAAGATGCTCAGATTTACGCGCACTCTTTTATGGTTTTAGACTGGATGTTAGTCTTTGGAATTCTCATATCACTATTAATGGGGCTTCTGTTTTTTTTCTATCTTGAATCATTGCAAGCGATAAAAAATTCTGAATTGGGCAACCATCAATTGGTACAAGCCAATATAGAACTAGACGATCAGCGTAAAAAAGCGCAAAAGGCTTCTAATGCAAAAACTGAATTTCTTTCCAATATGAGCCATGAGATCCGTACACCACTCAATGCAATATTGGGAATTTGTGAGCTACTCAAAACTAAAAAATCAAAAGCCGAAAAAGCAAATTATATAGATATGATGCAAGAATCGTCTAAAACACTTTTAAGCTTAGTAAATGACGTACTTGCTATAGATCGTATAGAATCTGGAAAAGAGCAGCTGTCAAAAGATCGTTTTCAACCTTGTGAAATTGTAGAAAACATGATTACATTTTACAGTCCACAGATTGCCGGTAAAAAATTAGAATTAGTCAAAGAACTCAAAAGATGTAACCGAAATCTAGTAATAGGCGATCGTACCAAATTTGAACAAATCTCTTTAAATCTCTTTAGCAACGCTATTAAATTTACCCATAAGGGCAGCATTCATTTAATTTGTGAAGAAGAGTTGATCGATGATTCTCATATGGCTATCAAGCTTATAATCAAAGATACAGGAATAGGTATTCCGGTATCTCAACAGGAAACGATATTTGACCAGTTTACCCAATTGGATGTGGGGATACGCAAAAAACATTCAGGTGGTGGACTGGGATTGTATATTACCCGCCAACTCGTAAATCTTATGAATGGCAGTTTACATGTTGAAAGTAAAAAAGGTGTGGGTTCGCAATTTTCTGTAAATATTGAATTACCTCTTGCTGAAGATCGAAAAAAGGTAATAAATGAAGACTTTATAAATAAATTGAAATTTCTAAATTTAAATGTCCTTGCGGTAGATGACAACAAAATGAATATGATAATTCTCACTAAATTGCTGAAGAATATGGGGATGAACACAGACACCGCTTATAACGGAAAAGAAGCTTTAGAACAAACTGCCGTTAAAGATTATGATATTATTTTTATGGATGTACACATGCCAGAAATGGATGGTTACGAGGCAACAAGGCATATACGCAGTAGCAATACCAATGTACTTATTTTGGGACTCTCTGCTGATGCTACCACCAGCTCTGCTCACGAAGGATTATGCGCAGGTATGAATGAATATTTGACAAAACCTTTAGATCTTCACAAATTGGCCAACATTCTTATGGAACATTTTGAGAATCAACTCGTGTAACTTCTAAAGATTGATCTTCACTAATTTTTTGAGCTGTGCCGCGTTGTTTTTGCACTTTGCCAACAATAGAATATTCGAAAGTATAAGAATCACCAGAAGTGGTTAAAATCTTAAAATGGAGCGCTTGTCGTTCACTTCTGTTTATGGGACTAATTTTGTTGGCTATATATTCACAATCATTGATCCATCGTACGCTCGAAGAATCAGCCTTACCTTGATAATAATCAACTTCTAGGGTGTCACTGCGCGTAAATGTCGTTTTGCTTACTTCTCCATTAATATACGTCTCAAATTCAAAGGTACCTGTTTTAAATGAAGCACAATCCCGCTCTGGTGAGTAACAACTAGCCATTAGCATTATAAGAAATACAGCGTAAACACTTTTACTTTTCATAAGAACAAAATTACGATTATTCCTATGTCTAGAAAGAATGGCGCGCGATCATTTTCACATAAATCAATCAATTTATTTCTGTGAAATTCTCAAATGTCCCGTCAGTATAGAATACAACGATTCTGCGAATTTGTCGTTTTTCTTTTTCTAAAAATTTTGGTACTGAATCAGCTGACTCCGTAGGAGATTTTTCAGCATTTATAGTGCTATGTGTATCAAATAAATCAGGTGATTCTTTTTTATTAACTTCTTCAATCTGTGTAAAATTCTTTTTCGGAAAACTTCCTTTCCCATTAAGCAACCAGTATAACTCAACTTCTGGAAAATTCTCAATTATTTTAAGCACAAACTCCAGGCTCGGTTTATTACGTCCAGATAGAATATGGGATATTGAAGAGCGGCCTACATCAATCTGATCTGCAAATGCTGAAGCGGTAAGCTCGTAAGTATCCATTATTTTCTCTAGTCGCTTACCAAACTGTTCACTGTTTACCATTGTAAAAATTAATAAATGTAACGAAGTTACAAATGTAACAAAATATAATCTATTATTGTATTTACAATTGTAAACAATTACAAATTAAAGAGTTTTAAACTTAAATATTAAATTAAAATAAACAAACATAATATATTGAAAACATGATAATTATCAATAATTGTTAACGTTGTCGGAATTATTCCTATATTATTGTTGACAAGGTTAAAAACAATGTTTATCAATGTAAACACATTCACATTAAAGAGCTGTTTACAAATGTAAATTTTCTTTATTTTACATTTGTAACTAAATACGGTATATGAATTATTACAATTTGAAACAACATCATACAGTCATTAAAGAAAATGCGTTATCGGGCAGATACATTAACCTTGATCATTTAGCACCAGTACTTAAAAAACACAAGAATATTTTAATAACAGAAATAGGACGTTCTGTGGAACACCGAAAAATTCATAGTATAGAACTTGGTACAGGTCCGATAAAAATATTGGCATGGTCCCAGATGCATGGTAATGAAAGTACCACCACAAAAGCGCTTTTTGACCTGCTAAATTTTCTC
The DNA here is from genome assembly GCA_038199845.1 of Flavobacteriales bacterium. Classification (GTDB taxonomy): domain Bacteria; phylum Bacteroidota; class Bacteroidia; order Flavobacteriales; family Flavobacteriaceae; genus Leeuwenhoekiella. Next base: position 4,234 of record JBBPYO010000497.1, on the reverse strand, counting down.
GGTTCCGAAGAAGAAATAGCGGATAGTATTCTCAAAAAAATAACACTGTTAATTATCCCCATGTTGAATCCAGATGGCGCCCAGCGCTATACGCGTTTTAATGCGAATGAGGTGGATTTAAATCGGGATGCCCAAGCGCTTACTCAGCCAGAAAGTAATATTCTGAAAAATATATATACGGATTTCAAACCTCATTTTGCCCTCAATTTGCACGGGCAGCGTACGATTTTTGGGGTAGGTGAATCACCCCGTTCGGCCACGGTTTCTTTATTATCGCCCGCTCAGGATAAAGAACGCCAAATCACACCTGCCAGAAAACGTGGCATGAAAGTCATTTGCGATATAAATACTATGTTACAGGAGTTTTTACCCGATGCTGTTGGCCGTTACGATGATTCTTTTAATATTAATTGTGTGGGAGATACATTACAGTATCTCAATATACCTACCATTCTTTTTGAAGCTGGTCATTTTCCGAAGGATTATAAACGGGAACAGACCCGTGTCTTTATATTTATGGCTTTAGTACGCGCGCTGGAAACTATGGGTGAAATGGAAGAAAAGCTGGACTTTAATGTTCAAGACTATTTTGCCATTCCTGAGAATAAAAAGTGTTATTATGATTATATTGTTCGAAATGTAACTATTCCGGAACATGGGAGCAGTGATATCGCTATTCAATTTGAAGAAAAAATCGATCAAAATACGCTAAAATTCGTTCCAAAAATCAATAAAATAGGTGATTTATCCGCATTTAAAGGACATCAAGAATATAATTTCAAAGGCAGGAAGGCCCTTCAACCACTTAATTTTCAATGGAAAGAAGGTGCCATTCTTACACATCTCTCAGCAGATAATGATCAAACTATAACGTTTTCGGTAAATTAAGATAAATCTTTGTGAATTATTCAACATTATTATGCTAATTTTGCATTATACATAATTTAACGATTGAAAAATGGCAAAATTTAAATTAGACGAAGTAGATCACCAGATTTTGGATATGTTGATTGAAAATACTAGGACTCCATTTACAGATATTGCAAAGAAGCTCCTTATTTCCGCTGGTACGGTTCACGTACGTGTCAAGAAAATGGAAGAAGCCGGTATAATTATCGGTTCATCACTTACCTTAGATTATGGTAAGTTAGGATACTCTTTTATAGCATATGTGGGTATTTATATCAACAAAACCAGCCAAACCACTTTTGTGCTTGAGCGCATCAATGAGATCCCATATGTTACCGTTGCCCATGTTACCACTGGTAAATTCAATATTTTCTGTAAAGTAAGGGCTAAGAATACAGAGCACGCTAAAAACATCATTTTTAAACTAGATGATATAGAAGGAGTGTACCGCACTGAAACTATGATTTCTCTAGAGGAAAGTATCAATGATAAAAAAAGGCTTATGCATTCTATATTTCAGGATCTGTAAAGCTGATATGATTTTTAAAAAAAGAACCCTTTGGCTTTGCAGACAGAGGGTTTTTTTATATCCTTAGGATAGGAATAATATCAGAACGAGGCTTGCCTCAACCAAAAAAACTAACTATTTTTATGCGGTATCCCTGCAATCTGCAATAAAGGATGCTTTATAGATAAAAAATAAAATATGTCAAGACAACCCAAACTAGAACGTTTTAATAACCAGGTAAAGTCAAAATATCAAGTGTACAACAGCTTGTTTCTCACGCTTCCCTTTCATGGAATTTCAGACACTGGGGTTCTATTGCCACTTTTTGACAGTATTTGCACCCGGGGATATGGTAAAAAATATAATCCCACACAGATCGTAAATTACTTTTTTGAAAAATATCAACGCGATGTTTCCAAAGAAGATCGTTACGACCTTCTTTTTAGGTTTATACAATATATAGAACGGCAAGTTGTGCTCTTTGATGCCATAGAAGACGCTGCATACCGTGAAGTTAACAATATGGATGGCCGTGGTACTTTAAGAAATATTAAAGAAGAGGCTCAAGCGCAGCATAAAACGCAGGAACTTAAGGATTACCTTTCTCATTTTAAGATCAGACCCGTACTTACCGCGCACCCTACGCAGTTTTATCCCGGAGCGGTTTTGGGAATAATAAATGATCTCAGTGAGGCCATTACTGCAAATGATATTGAAATGATTAAAAAGTTGCTTTCTCAATTGGGCAAAACCCCGTTTTTCAAAAAAGAGAAACCTACACCTTATGACGAAGCGGTCAGTCTTATCTGGTATTTGGAAAATGTATTTTACAAATCTTCCAGTTATATCTTTACATATCTACAGCAAAACTTCTTTAAAGATGACGAGATGGATAATGAAATCATCAATCTTGGCTTTTGGCCGGGTGGTGACCGCGATGGCAATCCCTTTGTCAACACAGATACAACACTGCGTGTAGCCAGCAGATTGCGCAATACGATTATTAAAAATTATCACCGCGACGTACGGGAAATACGCCGTCGTATAACTTTTGTGGGCACAGAAAAACCGCTTGAAGATCTTGAACAACTTTTATATGACAGCGCACACCTTCCTGATGTCAAAGAAAAAATAACGCAAGAAGAGTTACTTTCAGTACTTAAAAACGTTAGACAGCGCGTTATTAACGAGCACGAAAGTCTTTTTGTGGAAAAACTTGATGATCTGATCAATAAAGTCCACATGTTTGGTTTTCATTTTGCCACCCTTGACATTAGACAGGACAGCAGCGTACACCAGCATGCAATGGAAGAGATCATTAAACATACCCGGACTAATGGTCTAAATATTTTCCCTGAAAATTATAGCGAACTCAGTGAAGATGAAAAAATTAAGGTTCTTCAGGACGTAAAAGGTAAAATAGAAGCTTCTAGTATTGAAGATGATATCACCCGTAAAACGTTAGAATCTATTTATGCCATGCGCACTATTCAGGAGAAAAATGGAGAGCGCGGTTGCAACCGTTATATTATAAGCCATAACGAGACCAAAATGGACATGATGGAAGCATTTGCCATGATCCATCTTACCGGTTGGGAACAACCTTCCGTTGATATTGTACCTTTATTTGAGACCGTACCAGATCTTCAAGTCGCTCATGAAGTTATGGAAGGCCTTTATAAAAATCCAGAATATGCAAAGCATCTCAAAGCCCGTGGCAACAAACAGACCGTTATGCTCGGTTTTAGTGATGGGACGAAAGATGGTGGTTATTTAATGGCCAACTGGAGTATTTTTAAAGCCAAAGAAATGCTTACTCAAGTATCGCGTGAACACGGTATTAAGGTAATATTTTTTGACGGTAGAGGTGGACCACCGGCACGTGGTGGCGGAAAAACGCACCAATTTTATGCATCACTGGGCAATACAATTGAAGATCAGGAAATTCAACTTACCGTACAGGGACAGACCATTAGTTCAAATTTTGGTACAGTGGACTCATGCCAATACAATCTAGAACAACTACTGAGTTCAGGTATTTTTAATGGTATTTTTGCTGAAAAGCAGAAAGCTTTCCCAGATGAGGAACGCAAAACCATGGAAGAACTGGCCGAAGTGAGTTACAAAACCTATTCAGATTTTAAGGCACATCCTAACTTTCTGAGTTATTTGGAGCGCATGAGCACCTTAAAATATTATGCCAAAACCAATATAGGAAGCCGTCCCAGCAAACGAGGTTCCAGTGATAAAATTAATTTTTCAGACCTGCGCGCCATTCCTTTTGTGGGATCGTGGAGCCAGTTAAAACAAAATGTACCCGGATTTTATGGAGTAGGTACCGCCATTGAACATTTTGAAAAAAACGGAAAATTTGATCAGGTAAAACATTTATACGATAATAGTCTTTTCTTTAGGACTTTATTGGAAAACAGTATGATGAGCCTTACCAAATCATTTTTTGGTCTTACCGCATACATGCAAGAAGATCCTGAATTTGGTGAATTCTGGATGTTAATCCACGACGAATATGAGCGAACAAAACGTTTATTGCTGAAATTGACCGGTTTTGAAACGCTTATGCAAGAAGAACCAGCCGGTAAGGCATCTATTCAAGAAAGAGAACGCATTGTGCTTCCGCTTTTAACTATTCAGCAGTTTGCACTTAAGCAAATACAGGAATTGGAAAAAGATCCAGAAGCCAATAAAGAACAATTGGATATGTTTGAAAAAATGGTTACCCGATCGTTATTTGGAAACATCAACGCAAGTCGAAATTCAGCTTAATAATTGAGTAACTTGCTCGCGGAATATTTGTAT
>JBBPYO010000496.1:0-23268 GCA_038199845.1 Flavobacteriales bacterium | reverse complement strand
GCGGTTTTTGAGGAAATCAATAAGAGTCTGGATTTGCCAAAAGAAGAATTAGCCGCATTTGCAGAAGCCGTTTTTTACCGGTTTAGAAATCCGTTTATAAAACACCAGCTCGCGAGTATTGCGCTCAATTCAATTTCCAAATTTAAGGTTCGGGTTTTGCCTAGTTTGCTAGATTATAATAATAAATGTAATCGATTACCTTTGCACTTGACTTTTACACTGGCTTGTTTAATTAGGTTTTATAAAGGCGAATTCAAGGGTAACGAACTCCCGGTAAATGATGAAGAAGCCATTCTGAAAGAAATGAAGGAAATCTGGACGATTGCCGATTATGAAAAAATTGCTGAAGAAGTATTAAACAAAGAACTTTTCTGGGGACAAGATCTTACAAAAATCGGTGATTTGAAGGTAAAAATCGCTCAGGCACTTCAATTAATAGACTCTGAAGGAATAGAAAAGGGATTCAATCAATTTGCTTCTCAATTTACCGCGGAGGTTATTGAATAATATAGATAGGATATGGACACAAAATTAATCAAAGTTCACCCCGAAGATAATGTCGCGATCGCGCTTGTAAATCTTTGGGAAGGAGATATAATATTTTTTGAGGGAAAGGAAATCAAGATCTTGAGCGATATGCAAGCCAAGCATAAAATAACGTTGGTTGACCTTAAAAAAGGTGATCCTATTTTTATGTATGGCGTTCTCGTGGGGAAGGTAATGTCAGATGTTGCTAAAGGTGGCGCGCTCACGGTGCAAAACGTAAAACATCAGGCCGCTAAGGCAACAGCAAAAACGGAAGATTTTCATTGGACAGCACCCGATATCTCAAAATGGAAAGATCGCACCTTTATGGGATATCACCGTGCAGATGGTCAAGTGGGAACTTCAAATGTGTGGTTATTTTTTCCTTTGGTTTTCTGTGAAAATAGAAATATAGAACTTTTAAAGGAAGTATTTGAGCAAGAGCTTTCGGTTCAAAAAGGGAGCAACCAACGGCAGTTGCTGCGCAATCTCATCAACAATAATCCAGAAGATAAAGTTGAGGAAATATCTGTTCAAGAAGAGCAGATTTTCAAAAATATAAAAGTTCGCTTTATTACCCATCAGGGAGGCTGTGGTGGAATACGTCAAGATGCTGTGGCTTTGTCAAAATTACTGGCCGGTTACGTGAACAATCCCAATGTGGCAGGAGCGACCGTGCTCAGTTTGGGATGTCAAAACCTTCAGATAGATATTTTTAAAAATGCGCTTTATAACCTCAATAACGATGTTAAAAAGCCAGTTTTGTTCTACGAGCAGCAACAAGAAGGCACAGCAGATGATATGCTGAACAAAATCATCAAAGAATCTTTTGATGGAATCAAAAAAGCAGATCAAATCCAACGAAAACCAGCACCTTTATCCAAATTGAAACTGGGGCTGGAATGTGGAGGCTCCGACGGTTTTTCGGGAATTTCGGCAAATCCGTCTTTAGGATACGTTTCAGATTTGCTTGCAGCATTGGGCGGTTCACCCATTTTATCTGAGTTTCCTGAACTTTGTGGAGTAGAGCAGGAGCTGGTAAACCGCTGCGTAGATCAGGAAACTGCCGAAAAATTCATGCAATTAATGAACGCATACGAGCGCGCCGCGGAAGCTTCCGGTTCTGGTTTTGATATGAATCCGTCGCCCGGTAATATTAAAGATGGTCTAATTACGGATGCAATAAAATCAGCTGGAGCGGCTAAAAAAGGCGGTACTTCGCCCATTCAAGATGTGTTGGATTATGGGGAATATGTTACTAAACCCGGCCTCAATCTATTGTGCACTCCGGGTAATGATGTAGAAAGTACCACAGCCATGGTGGGAGCTGGTGCAAATGTGGTCGTGTTTACCACCGGACTTGGCACGCCAACAGGAAATCCTATTGCCCCCGTGATAAAGGTAGCTTCAAATACGATTCTTGCCCGCCGGATGCCAGATATTATTGATATAGACAGTGGCGCGGTGGTAAGAGGAGAAAAAAGTATTGAGGCAATGGGCGAAGAACTTTTGGAATATATTATTCAAGTAGCCAGTGGTTCGGTAATTGCAAAAGCAGATCAGCTGGGGCAGGAAGATTTTATCCCTTGGAAAAGGGGTGTTTCTTTATAGCTTAAGTTCGATCTAAAAAAAACGCTTCAATTTGAATGAAATCTTAAACAGATTTTCTATTGAAAACAGCGTTTTTCCACTGAAAACGGTCATTTTATGTATATCCATAAAGTGTCCCAATACGTATTGTCTTTTTCTAAAAGCCGTCTGTTTTATTCCGTTCCTTGCCGTTTTTCGACCATTTTGATCGGTTTTTGGGCGTTTCCCTACGGGCCGGGCTTTGCGCTGCAATCTTTTTGCGAAGGGCAAAAAGGATTTCCACTTCAATCCCTAACGCGCATTCCGTTTTCGTTCAAAAGGGTCGTTCCTGATAATTTCTGGGTTTAGATGACCATTGTAATGGGGGATTTTTCCAAATTATCCATTACAATGGTCATATAATTCCCTATCCAAATCAGGCCGTTTTCAGAATATCCCCAGCGGTTTCCGGCATTGCCCTGATGGGGCGGGCATCCCTTTGGAAAGGATAGGTTTAGCATCATTAAAATTACTTTTGGTACTAATAATGGATATACAAGTCATTTTCGATATAATTTTACTAAAATCACCTAAATTGATAATTTTCAATTAAAAGAAATTTTATATCATACTCAGGTTTATAGATTCCTGTTGGAAGAACTTCGTATACATAATTTGGGAGCCAGAACCACTTTCTTTTCGATGGTTAATGTCTGGCTTCCTTCTATTTGTTCCAAAAACACCTTTGCCGCTATTTTTCCCATTTCCAGCGGAGTCTGGTCGACAGATGAAATCGGCATTTCCATATGTTTGGTGAAGGGTTCGTTTCCAAAGCCAATAACACAGACCTCTTGAGGAATGCGCGCGCCTAATTGCTTTAATTTCTGAATGGCACCAAGGGCCGAGTAATCGCCCGCAGAAAATATCCCATCCGGCTTTTCATCACCTTTCCAAAGTTGGTTAATCGCTGTAGCCCCCGCTTTGATCGTACTGCTGACCGGGACAATAAGATCCTCATTTACCGGAATATTATATTTTTTAAGAGCGGCGAGATATCCTTCTTTACGTTTAGTGTAAATCTCAAGATCAGAATCCCCTTTAAAATGAACGATCTTCTTACAGCCTTGTTGAATAAGATGTTCAGTGGCGAGAAAAGCGCCTTTAAAATCGTCTAATGTTACCGAGCTGAATCCTGGAAGATCCTTTTTTCTGTCAAAAAATATGAGGGGTGTTTTCGTATTTAATACTCTTTGAAAATGACGGGTATCTTCCGTGGTTTTCGAGATCGATATGAATATTCCATCTATTTGCGTATTTAGCAAAGCATCGATATTGCGTATCTCGTTGTTTACATCCTCGTGGGTCTGGCAGATGATCACATGATAGCCCCGAGGTGAAAGCTCCTCTTCAATACCGCCGATCACAGAAGAGAAAAATTTCCTATCAATATAAGGCAGCACTACGCCAACGTTAAATGTTTTACCGCTTTTTAAAGATTGAGCCAAGCGGTTTTGAATATAATTCATCTCCTTTGCCGTTTTTAAAACAAGTTCTTTAGTCTTCTGGCTTATTTTAGGATTATTATTTAGCGCTCTGGAAACGGTGGCTGCACTTATGTTCAGTTTTTTTGAAATGTCATAAATAGTTACTTTGTCATTCTCTTCCATATCAGTAATATAATTCAAGTGCATAAATGCAATCGATTAATTGACGCTTTTAATTTTAATAAAATGAGGTAAAACTAATTCATATATTTAATTTAAATAGTAAATGAAAATGATTTAATCACATTTTATTGCGAAATAAATAAAATTTATAATAAGCAACTAAATAAATTGCCGTTTTAAGTCAAGAGACATAACTAAAATTTAGATTTAAGAAAAAAAGTTTGTGATTAGTAAAATATTTTATATTTTAGTGCAATCGATTACAATTTATCTTATGGTTATGGCGAATTTTAGAAATGGGTGTTATTTATTAGTATTTGCGGTATGCTTGCTTTCATGTAAAGGAGCTATCTCCCGAGGAATCAACAGTTCTTCCGTAAGTGGTACAGATTCTATCTGGGCAAAAGCAGATCAAATAATTGAAGAGATCATCGTTCCTCAATTTAAGGACCAAGACTTCCTTATAACCGATTATGGTGCCGTTGCAGATGGGAAAAGCAATAATTCAGATGCGATTAAAAAAGCGATAGCAGCATGTGTGGCCGCAGGTGGTGGGATGGTGATTATTCCGGAAGGGAAGTTCCTCACCGGTCCGATTCATTTAAAAAGTAATGTGAACCTTCACTTAAAAGAAGGCGCAGAGGTGCTCTTCAGTACAAATCAAGCGGACTATTTACCGGTTGTACATACCTCTTATGAAGGAGTGGAATTGATGAATTATTCTCCACTGATTTATGCTTACGAGCAAAAAAACATTGCGGTTACCGGTAAGGGTATTTTTAACGGACAGGCGGACAAAACAAACTGGTGGCCGTGGTCCGGTGCAGAATGTTATGGACATAAAGATGGAAGCCTTCAACAAAAGGATGAACACAATTTACCGCGTTTAAGAAAAATGAATGAAGAAGGTACGCCAGTTAATGAGCGTATTTTTGGTGAAGGACATCAGCTTCGCCCCTCAATATTATGGAACAAATAGAAATAATCAGTTGGAAAGTTGCACAACACCAAAATAAAGCCTGGTATGCAACCCAAGAAGCTCAAAGAATTGCCGACAATGTATTGCGCTATCAACTTCAAAATCAAACTTGAACGCAGGGTGGGATACAGTTATTTATCAAATTATGCTGAAAGATTACTGAAAAAGAACTTTCCTGCGTGACAAAAAAAGTATCTAAAAGAGCGATAATTGGTGCTATTTGGCTATTTTTCAGTATAACGATCACTAAAATTTAAAATTCAGTAATGGAAAAAGATAAAGAAATGGCGGTATTTTTTAAAGATACTGAAAGTGAATGGGAGTTTGCGGCGGAAGGAATAACCAGAAAATTTATAGGCTATAATCCCGATATGATGGTGGTCAAGGTGAAATTTGAAAAAGGTGCGATTGGCGCTTTGCACGATCATTTTCACACGCAGGGTTCCTACGTTGCTTCCGGAAAATTTAAAATCACCATTGATGGGGAAGATAAAATCCTGGAGACCGGCGATGGTTTTTTTGTACTTCCGAATACCGAACATGGTGCAGAATGTTTGGAAGCCGGGGTTTTGATCGATGTTTTTAATCCTGTCAGGGAAGATTTTTTGGAGGATGAAGATTAAAATTTTCCTGTTTTTCATTGGTTTTTTTCCATGGTTTGGTTTCGCCCAACTTTCTTCGGAAGAAAAGCCAACGCGTATCGATGAAATTGTAAACCGAATAAAACTGCCGGAAATACCCGATTATTCGGTTATATTGACCGATTTTGGAGCGCATCCAGATCTACAGAAAGACAGCAAAAAAGCTTTTGATAACGCATTAAAAGCACTAGAGAAAAAGGGAGGAGGCAAACTGATTGTGGGTAAAGAAAGCAAAAAATGGAACTTCGATCACCAATACTAAAAATGTAGTGGTTGACGGTTTGATTATTGGCGCGGAAGCGGGAGTGCCCACTGCAACAGGGAAAATAAAATGAGTTTCTAAGCCCACAACCTATCTATTCAAATTTCACGACGGAATAAATGATTTTTTCAGGCATTCTACCTGATTTTCATCCCAAATTATTTCTTGCGCGATGAGCCTGAAATCATACTTACGCTAATTTATATTGAGTGGGGAATACATTTATATGCTGAAAGGTTTAAATAATTTCGCTTCTTTTTCCCAAGAAACCTATATTTGCCGAAATGTTCAAAACAAGCAGGACACATATAATCCCCATTTTCTTTCTAGCGGCTTTCGCCCTATTGAGGATTTTGAATGTGCATACGTTTGTTCACATTTTTGAGGATAAGCAAGAAGTAGTGGATTGTAAATACTGCCACATGGTAGTAAACAGCAATCAGGGTACTCCTTTGCTTACTGCTCCAGATGTTTTAGAACATAATTATACTGTTTTTGAAGAGCTGCAACCTGTTGAGATCAACGCATTTTACAGTGCACCTTCACTTAAAGTTCTAAAATCGGACTACTTTTTCAATAAACCTCCTCCAGTACTTTCTTAAGTACAGATTTCCTTTTAATCCTATTTATTTAGAATACGTAGTTGCTATCAATTGCTCGTTTTGGCTTTTGAGCAGTTATGTATTGGATCTTGTACTTTTTTTACGCGTTTCCATCAATCTTTGATATGGCTTTAAGGGCATGATATGCTTTAAGGTCAGGAAACCTTTCTATTTCTATTAAATAAAAATCATAAATACGCCCACAATTCCTGTGGGTCGCACTCTCACAATCCTTAAAACCAAAGTTATGATTAAAGCGATCAACCTTACCAAAAGGTATGGCTCTCATTTGGCCTTAAACAAACTCAATCTCGAGATCAAACCCGGAGAAATCTGTTGCCTATTAGGACAAAACGGAGCCGGAAAAAGCACTACGATAAATCTTTTTCTGGGCTTTTTAGAACCTTCCTCAGGAAGTACAATCATAAATGGCATCAATGTTCAGGAAAATCCTCAAGAATGTAAAGCGCATCTAGCCTATATACCTGAAACGGTAATGCTTTATCCCAACCTATCAGGGATTGAAAACTTGGAATATTTTTCAAGTTTGGCAGGTTTTACGTACGGTAAAAGTGAATTAGCCGAATTTCTATTAAAAACCGGACTTCAGCAAGAGGCGCATAGTAAACGTTTGGGGGGATATTCTAAAGGAATGCGCCAAAAAGTGGGCATTGCGATCGCAATTAGTAAAAATGCCAAAGCCTTGTTTTTAGACGAACCTACCAGTGGTCTTGATCCTAAAGCCTCCAATGAATTTTCAAAAATCATCAAACAACTTTCAGAATCGGGAACGGCCATTTTAATGGCTACGCATGATATTTTCAGGGCAAAACAACTGGCAGATACTATCGGTATTTTGAGAGCGGGCAATTTCGTTTCTCAATTAAAAGCCGCTGAAATTTCAGCAAATGAACTCGAGGCCCTTTATTTAAAGACCGTTTAATAATTTACTATACAACCGATTAATGACTTTAGTTAAAAACTTAATATTCCTGTTCATCTCCTTAATTGCTTTTACCGCAAGTGCACAAGCTATAAAAGGGAAGATCAAAGATGGAACTACGCAGGCGCCCATTCCCGGGGCATCTGTAATTTTTAAAAACACGAACAATGGAACCGTAACCGATTTTGATGGAAACTTCAGTATCTCCGGAAGCGGGACACTTGAAATTTCATATCTGGGTTATAAAACGCTGACTGTAAAACCGGAAAGTGACTTTATGCAACTGTTTCTGGAGCCTGAAAACTATTCGCTTGATGCAGTGGAACTGGTAGGTCGCAAAGCACAGACTTATACCAGTGATTATTCGTTTTCAGCGACCCGTACAGCAACGCTGACTAAGGATATTCCGCAGGCAATTAGTACCGTTACTAAAGAGTTAATTGCCGAACAGCAAAGTATTCAACTTGCTGATGCCGTCAAAAATGTGAGCGGCGTTTCACCTACCAGCTTTTACAATCAATATTCCATACGGGGAATCAGCCAGAATGAAGAAGGGCAGTTTATAAACGGGATGCGGACGCGTCAGTTTTATTTTCTTCAGCCTTTATTGGCAAACATTGAGCGGGTTGAAGTGATAAAAGGCCCAGCAAGCGCCACGTTCTCTAGCGTTGATCCCGGAGGGAGTATCAATTTGGTAACCAAAAAACCCTTAGATGTAGCGCGTAATGAAGTAAAATTCACGACCGGTAGTTTTAGTAACATTATGGGAACGATTGATATGACCGGACCGTTGAACGAAGAGAAAACCTTGCTGTACCGTTTTAATGGGGCGTATCGGGAATCAAACAGTTACCGAGATTATGTCAATAATAGGTCTTTGTTGTTATCGCCTTCTTTCACCTATCTGGCCAGTGATAAAACGGCTATAAATGTCGAACTGATTTACAGCGATATGAAAGGGAACTTAGATCGGGGTCAACCTATTTTTGGCGCAGAAGCGGGAATGACCGATTTAAACAGTACGCCAATCAGTTTAAATCTTGGTGCGCCGAATGATTTTTTCAATTCGAAACAGTTCATTATCACAGGAAACCTAACGCATAAATTTACAGATCATATACGTTTTACGACCACGTATATGAAGCAAACCTGGAAAGAAGATCTTCAGGAAAACCGTACTACGAATGGGTTTGCTGTAGACATTGATAATAATCCAGTTTCTTCTTTAGCCGCGATGCGTTTTATACAACGGCAGCAATCGTGGAGCGTGGATAATGTAAACAGTTATTTGAATTTTGAATTCAATACCGACGAATTGAAACACAAATTATTGGTAGGTTACGATCTGCACAGCTGGGCCAAATTGAAAGGCGGCGGGCAAAATCAGGCGCGTGGATACTTGCTAACAGACGGGACCGTAACCAATGCATTTGATCCTGCCAATGCAGAAGCCTATCAAACATATATTTATGAAGGAATGGTTTTGCCAACACCCAATGTGCCTCATTTTAATCTGGAAAATCCCAACAATACGTTGAGCAGTAGTACAGATTACAATCTTAATAATAGAACGGCCCTTCCTTCAGCGCTCACGGAGACGCATTCTGCTTACCTGCAAGAACAAGCAAGTTTTAAAAAATTTCACCTTCTACTGAGTCTCAGGCAAGAATGGTTTAGGGATGTAACCAACCGGGATGAGGCTGGTGAAATTTCATTCACAAACCAGGCATTATTACCTCGGGTGGGACTTACCTATAGCTTTACGGATCAAATAAATGTTTATGGAACCTATTTAAAAGGCTTTCAACCACAATCGAACACGGTATCTATTATGCCAAATACCGAGAGTTTTTATGGAAGTACAGATGATTCTGCAAGTAGGTTTAAGCCTTTGGAAAGCGATTTAAAAGAGATAGGAACCAAGATCACCTTATTGAAAAACAAACTGCACATCAATGCAGCGGTTTATGAGATCAATCAGAAAAACCTGTTGCTCAATGCAAATGTAGCTTCTGCACCCGATTCTTTGGCGACGCGCGGAGGAGAACGCAGTAGGGGTTTTGAAATGGATGTTACCGGATATCTTTTGCCCAACTGGCAAGTGTACGGATCCTTCAGTTATATAGATGCAAAAATTGTGGAAGATACCAATCTCGAACTTGTAGGTGCGAGAAAGCAAAATACTCCGAAAACCTCCGCAAATTTATGGACGCGGTACAATTTTCTAAGCACTTCAAAATTTCGTGATCTGGGGGTAGGTTTTGGTGTTCAGTATTCTGGGGATAAATTACCTACGTTTGATCGCAATTTTAAAACGCCGGCTTACACATTATTAGATTTGGCCGTCTATTTTACGCCGAGAAACAGCAATCTTCAACTGGCATTCAATGTCAAAAACCTAACCGATAAAGAGTATTGGATAGGAGCGCAAAACTACTTGAGGTTATTTCCGGGGGCGCCACGTAACTTTTTAGCAACAGCAACTTATACCTTCTAAAATATGAGCACTATTAAAAACATTATTGCAGTAGAATGGAAGAATATCATCCGCACGAAAACAGCGGTGGTTTTGATTGGTGTATTTGCCGTTCTTCTTTTGTTTTCTGCCTTTATTGGCATTGAAAATAAGACGGAGCAAAATAACATTCGCCATAAATATCAAGAAGAAGTGCACGATGATTATATGGATCAGCCAGACCGCAATCCGCATCGGGTTTCGCATTACGGCTATCTGGTTTTTAGAGAACGGCCGGCGCTGAGCTTTTTTGAATTTGGAATTGAATCTTTTGCCGGAAATTCTATTTTTTTGGAAGCACACCGGCAGAATACGGTAAACTTGAGCGAGGCCGGTTTTTCCAACGGAATGCTTCGTTTTGGAGAACTCAGTATGGCATTGATACTTCAATTGTTGGTGCCTTTGTTTATATTTTTTATCGGTTATGGCACACTGGCAGATTTAAAATCAAATGGCGTACTTAAAATTATGCTGGCACAAGGTGTTTCGGTTAAAAAGCTCATTTGGGGAAAAACATTGGGGATTTTCAGTTTTACTTCAGCAGTATTTATAGGTATGATACTGCTGGTTTTTACAATCGCATTTGCATTCTACCCTGAAGAACTCACCACAGCTATCCTGATGCGCAGCATTTTTGCAATGGGTCTGTACACATTGTATTTCTTTATTTGTTCGTGGATTACCGTATTTATTTCAGCAAAAAGTTCTCAAGGAGGTACTGCTCTGATACTACTTATTGTGTTGTGGATGCTCAGCGGAATCATACTTCCTAAAATGTCCCAGAATGTAGGTCAGGGAATTTTTCCCTCCATTTCAAAATTGGAATTTGAAACGAATATAGCTGAAGATCTCGAAAAAGTGGGAGATTCTCACGATCCTGATGATGTGTATTACAATACGTTTAGATCCGAAACCTTAGCAGAATATGGAGTTGATGCGGTTGAAGACTTACCGTTCAATTACGCGGGATACATAATGGCAGAGGGAGAGCGCATAACCACGGATTTGTATAGGAAGCATTTTGATCATTTAATAGGCACGTACAACAAGCAAAATAGTATTGCCGAGTATTTGGCATTTATAGATCCCTATTTGATGTTGCGGAATCTATCTATGGCCGTGACGGGTACAGATATGGCGCATTACATCGATTTTCAAAGACAGGCAGAGCATTACAGATATGCGCAGACCCAGTTTTTAAATAAACTTCATAAAAATGAAATAGAAGCCGAACGGAGCGGTTCACAGCGTTTGGAAAATTCACGCTATAAACAAAAGGAAACCTTTGAATATAAGAAAAGAGGCCTTTTATGGGCACTATCAAATCAATGGATCACGCTATGTGCACTGTTTTTCTGGTGTGGACTTATCGCAATCTCTTTTTCTTTTGGTTTAAAAAAAATAAAATTATAATGAGTAAACAATTTTTTAGGGTATTCTCTATAGAACATAAAAATTTTGCACGTAACCCGATCACCTGGTTAGGTTTTGCAGTGATTTTTTTGATTGGTATTTATGCCATTTTTCATGGTAAAAACACCATTAATCAGCAAGAAAAGACAATTGATACAATCGCAAGCATACAGGAAAAAGAACTTGCCAAAAACAAGGAGTTCTTTTCTGATGACTTGAGTCACTTTACCTATTATCAATTTTACTATACGCAGAATGAGCCCAGTAACTGGGCGGCATTTTCCATAGGTCAGCGAGATATTAATAATTACAGTCTAAAAGTGCGCATGCTTGCTGTTGAAGGGCAACTTTACGATACAGAACTAACAAACCCAATGACGTTATTATCGGGTAATCTTGACCTGAGTTTCTTGTTTATCGTGTTGATACCTTTACTTATAATTTCGCTCTGCTTTAATTTGATCTCTTCAGAACGGGAGTCTCGCGTCTGGGCGGTAGTTGCCTCACAGCCGTATTCACTTTCAAAAATTATAATTTTGAAATTTTCGGTTCGCTTTTTCGCGATTTTGGGACTATCTGTGGTTCTGTTGTTGGCAGCGTTGTGGCTTCTTGAACTTCCATTTGATGGTGATTTTGCCTTAGTGTTTGCCATGATTTTGGGCTATGAACTTTTTTGGTTCATTTTAGTTTACATACTGACCCGGTTTAAGCAGAATTCGAATTTCAACGCAGTTGCACTTTTAGGGATCTGGTTATTTCTGGTAATACTTGTTCCCGCATTGGGCAACGTGCTTATCAATAGATATATTTCCATTCCCGAGGCATTTTCCACAACAGTTACGCAACGTGAAGCCTATCATGAAAAGTGGGATATGCCCAAAGCGGTTGTGATGGAGCCCTTTTATGAAGCCTATCCGCAGTATAGATCGTATCCTATTCCAGAGGATACCTACAGCAACGGCTGGTACTTTGCGATGCAGTATATAGCAGATAAGACCGCGCAAAAAGATGCTGAGGCGCTATTTGAAAAGCTAAAAAGGCGACAAGAGGTAAGTGCCTATTTGAGCTATTTTGTTCCTAGTTTACTGTTGCAGAACAAATTTAACCGAATTGCGGAAACAGATCTTGAAGACCATTTAAAGTATCTGGAATCTGTGAAGAAATACCATAAGGATATCTCCGAATTTTTCTATCCGTATCTGTTCAAAGGAAATTCAATAGATGAAAAAGCATGGGAGGATTTCCCTGAATTTGATGGTAAGCAGCTGGATTGAAATCCAGAATTATAAATTAATGAACAAATTTTAGAAATGATGAAGAAAATAATGATTTTGAGTATGTTAATACTCGTTCAGTACAGTTTTGCACAAACCTCTTTTACGTTTCAAGGCAAGCAAGTAGCTGCAGGAACTAAAGCTCATTTTAAAGTACCGATTGAAGATGATGGCGTTTCAACATTTATACCCATTACTATTTTTAATGGAGTCGAAGATGGAGAAACAATAGGTATAACCGCTGGTGTTCATGGTTATGAATATCCACCCATTATTGCCGCTCAGAACCTGATAAAATCCATTGATCCCAAGCACTTAAAAGGAGTGGTTATATTGGTTCAACTGGCTAATGTAGAAAGTTTTTTGGGAAGGTCTCCATTTACAAATCCTATTGATGACAAAAACCTCAACCGTTCCTTCCCCGGTAAAAAAGACGGAAGTCTAACTGATAAAATCGCTTATTTTATCAGCGATGAGATAATAAGTCGGGTAGATTATTTTTTAGATATCCACGCTGGCGACGCGTCTGAAGATCTTATGCACTATGTAGGGTATTATAGAAATCCAGATTTCTCGGAAATATCAGAAACCGGGAGAAAAATGGCGCTGTCTATGGGTTTTGATCATGTTGTCATCTTCGATACAGATAAAAAAGAATATATGAATGATGATAAACCAAGTTTATATACTTCTGCGGACGCTTTTAAAAGAGGCATACCTGCCGTTGATATTGAATGTGGACGCTTGGGTATTCCAGAAGCTGAAGCTGTGGAGCAAGTAGAAAAATCTGTAATAAATTTGCTTAAACATCTCAATTTTTCAGAAGAAAGTGAAGAAAATGACCAAAACCCGCCAATAATCATTAAAAATCGCATCTATATTGAAAGTAATTTTGATGGTATTTTTTATCCGTTGAAAAGTGCCGGAGAATATGTGGTTAAAGGAACAAAACTTGGCTACACGACAGATTTCTTCGGGACTATTCAAGAAACTATTTATGCAAATGGCGATGGACTTTTGTTGATTGTTTTAGGCACACCTGCGGTCAATAAAGGAGAGACAATGTCTGTGATTGGAGTGTTTTAAAAAGAAGGGCTTGAATATTTTAACTTAAAGGAATGGCAAAATTACCAAAATGATGTAAGAAAATAAAAAAGCGAGGAAGTCCTGAAAACCACTTTTTAAGGAAAGGATAAATTAGTAGATTGATGGAAGGTCTATCGCACAATTCAAATTCAGACCGCAGTAGGAGCGAGTGGAATTTACCGAGAGAGAGGCTTTAACTTTATTGGAGCGGTTGAAAGAGAAATATGCTTAAAGTTTGCTCGGAGAAATTTAAGAAGATGATGCAGTTTGTATTGGTATTTCCTGATAGTGAGATTGTGCCACTTTCATTGATGCATTTACGCCGTTGCCGTTTTATTAAACTTATGCGGATCGAAAATAAAATATAGTTGGACTACTAAATTGAGCAAATTTTTTTATTGCGAAAAGAAATTGCACAATTCAAATTCAAACCTTATTTAAAGGTGAAAATTGAATTTATGAAAAATTCAGAATACATTGTTAAGCAGGTAGGCGCGAAAGAGTTTAAAATTACAGTAAAGCCAGACGCAATTGGATGGTATAGCAGCTTTTGATGCTCTTGAAAAACTTATTGCAGGCGCTGATGTGCTGCATGTATGCACACCGCCTTCTTCCCACGAAGCACTTGCGTTGCAGGTTTTGGGGCAGGATAAAGATTTAATTATCGAAAAACCGCTCACAGAATATTTTGGCGCAGATAAAGTGGAATTTAACGACGACACTTTTTCTCAATAAAGGGGATTGGAAGTTAACCTGCCGCACTCATGCGATCACCCGTATACCCGGATTCAAAAATCTGGGCCACCTCAGGGATTCCTATACCGATGTGGAGGATTATGCATCTACACACATCATTTTTGATGATGGAACGGTGGCCGATATCATGGTCAGCGAACTTCTACAGGGCGGCGTGAAGAATTATCTGGAAGTTCATGCCAACAACCATAGAACGATCTGTAACCTGACGCCTAACAATGCGATGCAGAACTATAATCCATTTGACTCAAATTTTAACGATATTTGCGTTTCGGAAAAAATAGGCGCCAAACAAGGCTGGACCAGCATCTTTCCAGATGAAAGTTGGTTTAACGTTTACCAGCACAAACTTGATGCTTCTATGAGTGTTGGGAACACCTTTAGCGAGTAATGGAATTCTGGCCGCTGATGTTATCGCGACGATATATTCAGCCTATCTTTCTACCGAAAATAAGGGTGCCGAAGTGGAGATACTTTTGTTGAACGAAGCCGAAAATCAATAGCTTAAATGAAATCAAGTATTTATATCGTATTTTTTTATCTGTTTGTGACCAGTTGTCAAACTTCCTATGAAGAACCCAAAATAACATTAGAAGACTACAAGATCGAGGACGGTTTTGAACTCCAGTTAATCGCTTCGGAACCTCTTTTAAAAGCGCCCGTTGCAATGGATTTTGATGCTAAAGCAAGGATTTGGGTTGCAGATATGCCCGGTTTTATGAACAATCTGGAAGGTAAAGGGGAAGACAAACCCACGGGAAGTATAAAAATTCTGAAGGATCTGGACGGTGATGGCGTTATGGATCATTCCAAAATAGTTCTGGACAGCTTGGTGATGCCCCGTGCTCTTGCCCTGGTTTACGGTGGATTGCTGTATGTTGAACCGCCCAATCTCTGGTTTATGGAAATTGACGGTGACCGACCGGGAAAACGAACGCTGGTAGATTCCACTTACGCACAAGAGGGAAATCCCGAATATCAACCGAACGGGCTAAAGCTCAATATCGATAACTGGATCTATAATGCCAAATTGAACTATAGATACCAATTAAAAAACGGAAAATGGCTGAAAGAACCCACAAGTCTACGGGGCCAGTGGGGCATATCACATGATAACTTTGGGCGCTTATATTATAACAATAATTCCCAACAACTTTTAGGGGATTATATGCTGCCCAACCGGTTAGTGCGCAATGAGTTCCATACGCCAAAAATTGGTGTGAACCGCCTTTTGACCGATGATCAACGGGTTTATCCGCTGCATTATGCTGCCGTAAACCGGGGCTACGTCGATGGCATTTTGAATGCCGATAGTTTGCTGGTCGATTTTTCCGCTGCCTGTTCGCCATTGGTTTATCGCGGGGGTGCTTTCTCAGAGGAATATGATCAGAACGTATTTGTCTGCTCTCCGGAGGCTAACCTTATCAAGCGGAATATCCTAACCTTTAACGGCGACAGTACCAGCGCAGAACAGGCCTGGCAGGACAAGGAATTTCTGGCCTCCACCGATGAGGGTTTTCGTCCCGTAAACCTTTCCGATGGGCCTGATGGTGCAATGTATGTTGTTGATATGCACCGAGGAGTGATTCAGCATTACGCGTTTTTGAGTCCGTATTTAAAAAAGAAGGCCATAAAGGAACAACTGGATACATTGGTGGATTATGGAAGGATTTTAAAGATAACAAATCAGGATGCCGTACCAACAAAAAACCTCGATTTTGACGATTTATCGGCTTCTGAACTGGTAAAACTGTTAAGCCACAAAAACGGATGGATTAGGGACCGCGCCCAGCATTATTTGATTGTCAAGGATAAAAATGAGGCTGTCACCGCCTTAAAAGAACTCGCAAAAAACGATCAACAGCCTTTGGCACAGGTGCATGCGCTTTACGCACTCCAAGGTTTGGAGGCACTTTCTTTTGATCTGCTGCAAGAAGTTGCGCAAAACAGTGGCTCGGAGGTTATTTCACATGCCATTGTACTTATGGAAGGTTTTGTTTCCGAAGGGAACGCAATGGAGGCCAATAGGATATTCAAAAGTTTGCTGGCAAAAGGTGACTCTGGGATTGACCTCTATCTGGCCACCACTTTTGGCACTTGGGCTGAGGTTGACCCCGATACTTTTGCGCCTATGTTTTACAGTTTATTCCAGAAATATCGAAATAATGCCATGATGACCGAGGCTTTTTTAAGCGGTAGTGGCAAAACAGTTGATACTTTATCGGCTTTTCTGGGGCAATATCCAGATTTTGAGGGAAGTGATCTTCAAGAGCAGATGGCTCAGAACATTGCTCTCAAAAAAGAGGATACACCAAACCCGATCTTTACCACCACCGTTTTTGATATGGACACCCGGACAAAAGGGGCCAAATTATTCCGGCAGATCTGTGCGTCCTGTCACAATATCGACGGACAAGGAATAGATGGTTTGGCGCCACCTTTTGTAAATTCAGAATATCTTTCCGGGCCCGTCGAGCGGGTAGGGCTGATTGTTTTACATGGTTTGAAAGGCCCCGTAAACGTGGATGGACAATTATATGATTCGGGCCAGGTCATGCCGGGCTTGGGTAATAATGAGTCGTTGACCGATCAAGATATATCTGATGTGATTGCTTATGTGACCAATGCGTTTTCCAGTTCCTCCAAGAATTTAGATCCCGATAAAGTCAAAGAACTTCGTAAACTTGCTCCAAAAGATGAAGAGGCCTATACCGAAAAGGAATTATTGGAGTATATTAAAACATTATAGAAGAAGTTCTAGAGCCTATTCAATTAGTCAGCAACCGTGATTTGAATAGAATATTATCAACCTGTTTTAACCGGCTTTTGGGCGTTTCCCTGCGGGTCGGGCTTTACGTTGCAATCTTTTTGCGAAGGGCAAAAAGGGCTTCCTCCCGGAAGGGCAAATAGATTCACTCCAATCCCTAACGCAAATTCGTTTTCGTTCAAAAGGGCTGTTCCTGATCAATTTTAGGTTTGGATGGTTATTTATATGTCCAATTTCTCTTAATAATTTATGCTATAACCACGTCATTTCCCATCCAAATAAGGTCATTTTTTTGAAAATTCCCGTCGGTCTCCGACGTTGTCCTGATAGGTCAGGCCTCCCTTTGAAAAGGATAGTTCCAGCATCAACAAAGTTACTTTTGGACTAATAACGGATATACAAATTTTATTTTATAATTTTTAAAAAAACCTTCATCTTAAACGCGGGTCACTTCGAGTTTTTTTCAAGATGCGAGAGCAGATTGAAAAAAGTATCGAGAAGTCCTTTCTGGAAAATAATATGTGAACTACAAATCCCTTCTCGATACATTCCGAAGAAAAATCGGAAAACTCGAAGTGACAACAGTCCAATTATCTTTCTACCAATTTGAAAACGCCATTTTTACATCAAAACCGCCGTTTTAATGTATTAAATTAGATATCGAGGTAACAACAGCGTTTTAACCGTTTAGTAAACCAAACCTATTTTTTCCCGTACATCATCAAGCGTTTCAATAATTAGCCGACTAAAATCATGGGTCATCATTTCGCTTTCTTTTTTATCATCGCGCAATAGTTCGGCCATGTGCTTAATTTCGAAATTGTATCCTTTTGCTTTATAATCGAAGTCATGCTCGGTTTTTACACCTTCGAGAATAGTGGTTACCTTGTCAGTATTATGAAAACGGGGGTGAAGATAAATAAGTCCGTTTTCGCAGATAATCGTTGCTGTGGTCGGTGTTTTTGTTGCTATTCCTGCTTTTATAAATGCTTTTGCACCGTCATTATAGGTAAAGGTTATGTCATTTTCAATATCGACATCTGTTTTTCCCATTTTCGCTTTAGCGGAAATTGTGTCGGGCTTGCCCAAAATTGCCAGCACGCAAAATATTGGATAAATGCCCACGTCGAGCAAAGCCCCACCACCCAATTTTTTGTCCCAAAGTCGGCCTTCAGGTTTGAATTCAGCCTCAAAACAAAAATCGGATGTCATTTTTTCAATCTTCCCATACTTGCCGGAATGAAGTTCGTCGAGCACAAAATTAAAATGCGGCATCATGCGTGTCCATAGCGCTTCCATGAGGAGCACGTTATTTTCTTTCGCGCAGGCGATCATTTTTTCCACTTCTTCCGCACTCATGGCAAAAGGTTTTTCGCAGAGAACCGCTTTTCCGTGGGTCATACATAAAATGGAATCTTCACAATGCCGAACATGCGGTGTGGCAATATAGATCACATCAATTTCAGGATCTTTCGCCAACTCTTCATAAGAACCATAAGCTTTTTCTGCTTTGTATTCAGTTTTAAAATCTTCCGCTTTTTCCTTTGAGCGTGAAGCCACTGCATATAACTGGTTGCCGGGTTCGGTCAATAAATCTTTAGTAAAACTATGAGCGATATTACCTAAGCCCAGAATTCCCCATCGTATTGTTTTCATACTATTTGAGTTGATTTTAAAATTTTTTAAGCAAAAAACAATCTTCAGAAAAATGGGTCTTTTACCCTATTTTTCGGTCAATTCAGCCTGTTTTTCTTCATTTTCACCTTTTATGATTTGGATGATGTATCCAATACAGATTACCAGCGCGCATCCTATAAAATTAAGCAATAAATATGGCAGATGAATATAACCAAATTTGTCTAGACAAAATAGAAGAATTATAAGTGCCTGCGTGATCAGGGCGGCTACAAACACGGCATTTCCCTTAATTTTTTTAATACCAAAAGCAACAATAAAAATTCCCAGAATAGTACCATAAAATATGGAACCTATAATATTTACCAACTGAATCAAATTGTCAAAAAGATTTGCCGTACATGCAATTAAAATCGCAAGAATTCCCCAGCTAAGGGTAAACCATTTGGTCGCGCCCACAAAGTGATCATCATCCCGTTCTTCTTTTAAATTTCGTTTATATAGATCAATTGTGGTCGTAGTGGCAAGTGCATTGAGCTCTGAAGCGGTTGACGACATCGCCGCAGAGAGAATTACGGCAAGCAAAAGACCTATAAGTCCGCGCGGCAGGTTATTCAATATAAAATGGATGAATACATAATCGCGGTCATTGGTCTCCACATTTTTATCTGCGCGCGAGATGATGCCTCGCGCTTCTTCGCGAATCATTTCCTCTTGCGCGGCAGCGTCCTGTAGCTGCGTTTGGATCTCCTTATATTCCTGTTGAAAATTTGCATCTTCTTTATTTTCTATACTTACCAGAGTTGTACTAAGTGAGGCTTTTTCCATGCGCAGCTCGTTGAGCTGGCCTTGCAGGCTTTCATAATCTTCCTGCATGGGCGAGTTGATCACAGATTCGGTCGCTGCCGGATTAAAATTGAGCGGGGTGGGATTGAACTGATAAAAAACAAAAACCATCACTCCTACAAGCAGAATAAAAAACTGCATGGGAACCTTGAGCAATCCGTTAAAGATCAGGCCCAATTGCATTTCGCGCATAGAACTTCCCGTAAGATAACGCTGCACTTGGCTTTGATCTGTACCAAAATAGGATAGCATAAGAAATGTGCCGCCCAGAAGTCCTGTCCACACCGTATAACGATCATCCAGGTTAAAAGAAAAATCCAGGATATCCAGTTTGCCGCTGGCACCGGCGATCTCGAGTGCATTGGTAAAACTGATATCATCGGGAAGATAGCTGATGATAAGGAAAAATGCGACAAACATCCCAAGAAAAATGACCCCCATTTGCTGTTTTTGGGTCACGGTGACCGCTTTTGTTCCACCAGAAATCGTATAAATAACCACCAATACTCCGATGATAATATTGAGCGTATTTAAATCCCAGCCCAGAACCGCTGAAAGAATGATGGAAGGCGCAAAAATAGTGATCCCTGCAGAAAGTCCGCGCTGCAATAGAAAAAGACCTGCCGCAAGACTACGTGTCTTTAGGTCAAAACGCATTTCCAGATATTCATAAGCGGTGTATACTTTTAGCCGATGATAAATAGGAATAAAAAAAATACAAATGATGACCATTGCAATGGGCAACCCAAAATACAATTGCACAAAACCCATCCCACTGTGAAAGGCTTGCCCAGGAGTGGATAAAAATGTAATTGCGCTGGCTTGCGTAGCCATTACGGAAAGTCCCACTGTCCACCAGTTGGATTCGTTACCACCGCGTATATAATCATGTACGTTTTTACGGCCACGGGTTTTGTAAATACCGTAAAAAACAATAAAAGCAAGCGTGGCTACGAGTACGATCCAGTCTATCTGTTGCATTATTCGCAGAAGAATTTCATGATGATATAGAACAAGATTATGTAGCCCACATTAGCCACAAGTACGAGCGTGTAAACGCCACTCCATTTTTCTTTTTTCGGTTCCATGTTATTTTTTTGATTTTCTCCCATTCTGTCCTATAGATAACAAATTGGCAAAAAGGCGATACGCCCCTGGGACTCCTGCGGGAAGTTCCCTAAAAAAACTCAGCCCGGTATAAATATAATAACCTTCTCCATACTTGGCGACTAACAAACTTCCTTTCAGGGCGTCTTCATCTTTGTCATGTATAGACAATACGGGTGTATACGCATCGTCCCACTTTTGTGGAAAATATAAACCACGTTCTTGAACCCAACCTTCAAAATCGGTTTCAATTATTTTATTTGGGGAGTTCAATACTTCTGCTTTTTTATCCAGAATGCTTACCTGTGCATTTTCATCGGTAACCCTATCGCTGGAAAGTTGCAACGGGTAAGGGCCAATATTTGGGAATTCAAAACCCCTGGCGGTATTATATTGTACGAGCAGCGTTCCGCCATTTTTTACATAATTGAGCAGATCGGTTTGTTTATAGCGTAAAAGATCAACAGTATTGTAAGCTCTTATTCCCATTACGATGGCGTCAAAACGTTGAAGTGAAGCTGCGTTAATAGTTGCGGGATCTATGGTTGTAACTTGATACCCTATCTGGCGCAGGCTTTCTGGAATTGCGTCTCCGGCTCCATTTATATAACCAACATTATTTCCTTCTTTCTCAATGTCAAGGCGTACTACTTTGGCTGCGTTGGGCAACACCAGCGTTTGTAATGGGATATGTTCATACGCTAAGCGTACTACTTTTTTATCGAAACGTTTGCCGTTCCAACTAATGACTGGACTCAGATCTCCCTGACTGGCCTTATCCGGTGGAATGACCGTAAAAACGAGGTTTTTGCTCTGGCCCTTGCTTTGAATCTGTACTTTTGCTTCAATAGGTTCTACACGCCATCCCTCAGGATGATCCAAATTTACAGATGCTTCAATACTATCACGATACGCGGTAATTTCAACATTGATTTTTTTGGGTTCCGCATCCGCGAAAATGATCACCGGTTCTTTTATTCGCGCTCCCAAAGAGGGTATGATTTCAAAAGGTTCATAAACCTCGCCGTTTACAGGGTCATTATACTTATATGCCAACGGAATGGGAAATTGAATTTCGGTTCCATTTAAAGAAAGGGTAAATACCGCTTTAAATGCGCGCGGGCTTTCCGGAAGGCCTATCAGTTTTTGATCGGTCACCTTGTACATTCCCAAACTTCCCTTTTCCTTGAGCCAATATGCAGTGGTGAAATCAGCTTCGCCGGTATTCATCATCACCATTTTCTCAAAGTCGATATTGTTTTTTAGCGTATCATTTATTGCGATTTGGTTAGATACCGGTTGCAGATCAACATCCAGTAATCGTATGGGGAAATCACTTCTGTTTATGGCTTCCAAAGCAACTTGAATATCTTCAAATGGGGTTGCGGTTTGCTGGCTTGTCGTGGCTTCGAGATATAAACCGGCGCAGGACTTTATAATTCCCGTTATTTCTTCGGTTTTAATGTTTTTCCAGTGGGTGTCTTCAAGCGCGGTAATAAGCGGATAAGCTTCAAGTAATTGGGGCAAGCTAGCGGCGGGGTTTTCAAAATCAAAGTTTTTTTGCACTTCCGTAAGGATTTCGCCGATGGCAGCGCCGCCTTTTACTCGGTTCCAAGTGGTGTCTATTCCTTCAAATAAGTTTCCGCTTTTGGGATACTCGCCTTTCAGCAATTCAAGATATTCCACTTGAGTGCCACGAGAACCGGTGTTGCCAAAACCCTGTGATTTATGTTGACTGCGGCTCATCGCCGAAATTTCGGTATTGCTCAAGCCTAAACCTGGATAATAAACGCCCACATCAAGGGAAATAAGGTTGCTTATGTCGGCTTTTTTAAATGCTTCTTCTCCACCATAAAACCACCAGGAAGTATTGAAAAACTGCCTTTTAGGTTGCCAAATTGAAGTATATTCCAGCTGTTCAGGAAATTTCGTGGGATCGTCAACAAGATCAAATGCTTCCACACTCAGCATCGCAGATGAGGTGTGATGACCGTGCGTGCTGCCCGGCGTACGGTGATCAAAACGGTTAATGATCACATCTGGCTTAAAAGTGCGCATTGCCCATACCACATCGCTCAAAACTTCCTTTTTATTCCAGATTTTCAGAGTTTCCTCGGGATTTTTTGAATATCCAAAATCATTTGCACGCGTAAAACGTTGAATTCCCCCATCTATGCGGCGCGCGGCAAGCAGTTCCTGCGTACGGATGGCGCCTAGAAGTTCGCTGAGTTCTGGTCCCACCAAATTTTGACCACCATCACCACGCGTCATAGAGAGATAACCGGTCCTGGCGTGTACCTCATTCGAAAAATAAGAGATCATTGCGGTGTTCTCATCGTCAGGATGTGCGGCCACATATAGTACAGATCCCAGAAAATTCAGCTTTTGAACTTGCTCATAAATTTGTACCGCATCTGGTTTTTTAGGTTGCTGAGCCTGTGCGTTTAAGAAGAAAAAATATAGGATTGCAACGAGTAGCGGGCGCAGTTTCAGCATCATTAAAGTTTGGGTATTTTGATAAAGTTTCAAATATAGTTAAAATGAAATAGGGCATCTCTTTATTCCTTCGTTTTTTATACCTCAAAAGCTATTCCTATAAATCCAGGCTATCCCTCAAATATTCGAATTTTTTAGCATTTTGCTTCCAGTACTGTGTTTTAAGGGTTTTGAGCCGGGTCGCT
>JBBPYO010000495.1:0-9197 GCA_038199845.1 Flavobacteriales bacterium | reverse complement strand
ACCAAATCAGAGGAAAGAGGGAATGAAGGTCTCTACAACACTTTCCTAGAGAATTTCCCTATTACGGATACCCGTAACAATTTTGTACTAGAATTTTTAGATTATTTCGTAGATCCGCCACGATATTCCATACAGGAGTGTATTGAGCGAGGTCTTACGTATAGTGTGCCCTTAAAAGCACGTCTCAAATTATACTGTACGGATGACGAGCACGAAGATTTTGAAACTATCGTGCAGGATGTTTATCTAGGTACCATACCTTATATGACGCCAAGTGGGACATTTTGTATCAATGGTGCAGAACGTGTTGTGGTATCTCAATTACACAGATCTCCTGGTGTTTTCTTTGGTCAGTCTTTTCACGCTAACGGAACGAAATTATATTCTGCTAGAGTAATTCCATTCAAAGGATCATGGATTGAATTTGCTACAGATATTAATAGTGTGATGTATGCATACATCGATAGGAAGAAAAAATTACCCGTTACTACACTTTTCAGAGCAATCGGTTTTGAACGTGATAAGGATATTCTGGAGATTTTTGACCTTGCCGAAGAGGTGAAAGTGTCAAAAACCGGACTTAAAAAATATTTAGGTCGTAAACTGGCCGCCCGTGTACTGAATACTTGGCACGAGGATTTTGTGGATGAGGATACTGGCGAAGTTGTTTCCATAGAGCGAAATGAGATCGTTTTAGATCGTGATACCACACTTGAAAAAGAGCATATTGATGAGATTCTTGATGCTGGGGCAAAAACAATTTTGCTTCACAAGGAGGATAACCTGCATGCAGATTATGCAATCATTCATAACACGCTTCAAAAAGATCCTACCAACTCTGAAAAAGAAGCGGTGGAACATATATATCGTCAATTGCGTAACGCAGAGCCGCCAGATGAGGAAACGGCCCGCGGTATCATTGACAAACTTTTCTTTAGTGACCAGCGCTATAATCTTGGTGAAGTAGGTCGTTACAGAATGAATAAAAAATTGGGTCTTGATATTGGAATGGATAAGCAAGTGCTTACCAAAGAAGATATCATCACCATAGTTAAGTATTTGATCGAGTTGATCAATTCAAAAGCGGAGATTGATGATATTGACCACCTTTCTAACCGTCGCGTACGTACGGTAGGTGAGCAACTATCTTCACAATTTGGTGTAGGTCTTGCCCGTATGGCAAGAACTATCCGTGAGCGCATGAACGTTCGGGACAATGAGGTTTTTACACCGATAGATTTGATCAACGCGAAAACACTTTCGTCTGTTATCAATTCTTTCTTCGGTACAAACCAGTTGTCACAGTTCATGGATCAGACGAACCCGCTGGCAGAAATAACGCACAAGCGTCGTCTTTCTGCATTGGGACCCGGTGGTCTTTCACGTGAACGTGCCGGTTTTGAGGTACGTGATGTGCACTATACCCATTACGGTCGTTTATGTCCAATTGAAACACCAGAGGGACCTAACATTGGTCTTATTTCTTCATTAGCAGTTTATGCTAAAGTGAACAGTATGGGCTTTATCGAGACTCCATATCGTAAGGTTACAGACGGTAAGATCGATTTAAAAACGACACCACAATATTTAAGTGCCGAAGAAGAAGAGGGAATGTTGATCGCACAGGCTAACAACCCAATGAATGATGACGGTACTATTGAAGCGGAGCGTGTAATTGCACGTATGGAAGGTGACTTCCCAGTTGTTGAACCAAATACCGTTCATTATGCCGACGTTTCTCCTAACCAGATCGCTTCCATTTCTGCGTCTTTGATTCCATTTTTGGAACATGATGATGCTAACAGGGCGTTGATGGGATCTAACATGATGCGCCAGGCTGTTCCTCTTTTACGTGCCGAATCGCCTATCGTAGGTACCGGACTTGAACGTCAGGTAGCTTCAGATTCTAGAGTACTTATCAATGCTGAAGGTGATGGTGAGGTTGAATATGTAGATGCTAACGAAGTAACTATTAAATATGACCGTACCGATGATGAGCGTATGGTGAGTTTTGATGGCGATTCTAAAACGTATCAACTTATTAAGTTTAGAAAGACTAACCAGAGTACTTCCATTAACTTGAAACCTATCGTAAGAAAAGGAGATCGAGTGAAAAAAGGACAGGTACTTTGCCAAGGTTATGCTACCGAAGATGGTGAATTGGCTTTGGGCCGAAACCTGAAGGTTGCCTTCATGCCTTGGAAAGGTTATAACTTTGAGGATGCAATTGTAATTTCCGAAAAAGTGGTACGTGATGACATATTTACTTCTATTCATGTAGATGAATATTCATTGGATGTTAGGGATACCAAATTGGGTGATGAAGAATTGACCAATGATATTCCCAACGTTTCAGAAGAAGCGACCAAGGATCTTGATGAGCACGGAATGATACGTATCGGTGCAGAAGTAAAACCTGGTGATATCTTAATTGGTAAGATTACTCCTAAAGGGGAATCAGATCCTACTCCAGAAGAAAAACTGCTTCGTGCCATTTTTGGTGATAAAGCCGGAGATGTTAAAGATGCTTCTTTAAAAGCATCTCCATCACTTCGTGGTGTAGTAATTGACAAAAAATTATTTGCCAGAGCAATTAAGGATAAGCGTAAACGCGCACAGGATAAGGAAGATATTTCCGCTTTAGAAGCTGATTTTGACAACAAATTCGACGAATTACGTGCCATTTTGGTAGATAAATTATTCCAAATGGTAAATGGTAAAACTGCACAGGGCGTTAAAAATGACCTGGGTGAAGAAGTATTGCCAAAAGGTAAGAAGTTTACCTTAAAGATGCTTAATGCCGTTGAAGATTATACCCACTTAAACCAGGGGACTTGGACGACAGACACTGCCGCTAATGAAATGATCGCCGACTTGTTGCACAACTTCCGCATCAAGGAAAATGATCTTCAAGGAAACCTGCGCCGTGAGAAATTTACCATTTCGGTAGGTGATGAACTTCCTGCAGGAATTATCAAACTTGCTAAAGTCTATGTTGCTAAAAAACGTAAACTAAAAGTAGGAGATAAAATGGCGGGCCGTCACGGTAACAAAGGTATTGTTGCACGGATCGTACGACAAGAGGATATGCCTTTCTTAGAAGATGGTACTCCGGTTGATATCGTGTTGAACCCACTTGGGGTGCCTTCACGTATGAACATTGGTCAGATTTATGAAACGGTTCTTGGATGGGCCGGTCAGAAATTGGGCGAGAAATATGCCACACCTATTTTTGATGGGGCTACATTAGACCAGATCAATGAACTAACCGATAAAGCTGGAATACCAAGATTTGGTCATACCTATCTTTATGATGGTGGTACTGGCGATCGTTTTGACCAACCGGCAACTGTAGGTGTTATCTACATGTTGAAACTAGGTCACATGGTAGATGATAAGATGCACGCACGTTCTATAGGACCATACTCACTTATTACGCAGCAACCGCTAGGTGGTAAAGCACAATTTGGTGGTCAGCGATTTGGTGAGATGGAAGTCTGGGCTCTTGAGGCTTATGGTGCTTCTGCCACTTTACGCGAGATCTTGACTGTGAAGTCTGATGATGTGATAGGTAGAGCAAAAACCTATGAAAGTATTGTTAAGGGAGAGCCCATGCCAGAACCTGGTTTGCCAGAATCGTTCAATGTATTAATGCATGAACTTAAAGGTCTGGGACTAGACATACGTCTAGAGGAATAGTTGGTTTTTGTTTTCGCTTTAGCGAAATTGAAAAATCATCTTAATAACTAAAATAATTTTCGACATAAGGTATTATGGCAAGAGATAATGAGAATACAGCAGTAAAGAGGTTTGATAAAATCTCTATAGGTTTGGCATCTCCAGAGGCGATTTTGGCTGAATCCCGTGGAGAGGTGCTTAAACCTGAAACTATTAATTACCGTACCCACAAACCAGAACGTGACGGTTTGTTCTGTGAGCGTATATTTGGTCCTGTAAAAGATTATGAATGTGCTTGTGGAAAATATAAGAGAATACGATATAAAGGAATCGTTTGTGACCGTTGTGGCGTAGAAGTAACAGAGAAAAAAGTGCGTCGTGACCGCGTGGGTCACATCAATCTGGTTGTACCTGTTGCCCATATCTGGTATTTTAGAAGTTTGCCCAATAAAATAGGATATCTATTGGGTCTTCCTTCGAAGAAACTTGATATGATCATCTATTATGAGCGTTACGTGGTTATACAGCCGGGTATCGCTAAGAATGCGGATGGTGATGAGCTGCAGACAATGGATTTTCTTACGGAAGAAGAGTATCTGGATGTGCGTGAAAGTATTCCACAGGAAAATATCTACCTGGACGATACCGATCCCAATAAATTCATTGCAAAAATGGGTGCAGAATGCCTCATTGATTTGCTAAAACGTATTAATCTCGATGAACTTTCATACGATTTGCGCCATAAAGCAAACAATGAAACTTCAAAACAGCGTAAAACGGAAGCTTTAAAACGCCTTCAGGTTGTAGAAGCCTTGCGCGACGCAAACAAGAATAGGGAAAATAGAGCAGAATGGATGATCATGAAGGTCGTTCCTGTTATTCCACCAGAATTGCGTCCGTTGGTTCCTTTAGATGGTGGTCGTTTTGCGACTTCAGATTTAAATGACCTTTACCGTCGTGTAATCATACGTAACAACCGTCTTAAACGCTTGATGGAAATCAAAGCGCCCGAGGTAATTTTGCGTAATGAGAAGCGTATGTTGCAAGAAGCTGTAGATAGCTTGTTTGATAACACGCGTAAATCTTCTGCAGTAAAAACAGATTCTAACAGACCATTAAAATCCCTTTCTGATTCCCTTAAAGGAAAACAGGGTCGTTTCCGTCAAAACTTGCTTGGTAAACGTGTGGATTATTCAGCACGTTCTGTAATTGTTGTGGGACCAGAACTCAAATTATACGAGTGTGGTATTCCCAAGGACATGGCTGCTGAGCTTTACAAGCCTTTCGTAATCAGAAAACTGATTGAGCGCGGGATTGTAAAAACGGTAAAATCTGCCAAGAAAATAATAGATAAAAAAGAGCCCGTTGTTTGGGATATTCTGGAAAACGTTCTTAAAGGACATCCAGTATTGTTAAACCGTGCGCCAACGCTTCACCGTTTAGGTATTCAGGCGTTTCAGCCGAAACTTATTGAAGGTAAAGCAATCCAATTGCACCCTTTGGTCTGTACTGCATTTAATGCCGATTTTGACGGTGACCAGATGGCAGTTCACCTTCCATTGGGACCAGAAGCAATTCTGGAAGCTCAATTGCTGATGCTTGCTTCAAACAATATTTTGAACCCTGCGAATGGTGCTCCTATTACCGTACCTTCTCAGGATATGGTTTTGGGTCTCTATTACATGACCAAATCACGTACAAGTACTGAAGAGGTTAAAGTGAAAGGTGAGGGAATTACTTTTTACAGTGCCGAAGAGGTTGTTATCGCACACAATCAAAAAGTTGTTGATATCAATGCCAACATTAAAATACGGGCTGTTGATTTTAATGCGGAAGGAAAACTCGTACCTCAAATTATTGAAACTACCGTAGGTCGTGTTATCTTTAATGAAAGCGTACCGAAAGAAGCTGGATTTATCAATGAGGTATTGACTAAAAAGTCATTACGTGATGTAATCGCACGTATCTTAAAATTAACTAACGTACCGCGTACCGCAGAATTTTTGGATAGTATTAAAACCTTGGGCTACACCTTCGCATTCCGTGGTGGTTTGTCTTTCTCGCTGGGAGATATTATTATCCCTAAAGAAAAACAAGGTATGATCGACGATGCTAATACGCAGGTTGATGGTATTATGTCCAGCTATAATATGGGACTTATTACAAATACGGAGCGTTACAATCAGGTTATTGATGTATGGACTTCAACAAACGCAACATTGACCGAACTGGCCATGAAGCGGATTCGTGAAGACCAACAAGGTTTTAACTCGGTGTTTATGATGCTTGACTCTGGTGCAAGGGGTTCTAAAGAACAAATTCGCCAGTTAACAGGTATGCGTGGTCTTATGGCCAAGCCGAAAAAATCAAATGATGGTGGTGGTGCAATTATTGAAAACCCGATCCTCTCTAACTTTAAGGAAGGTCTTTCAATTCTTGAGTACTTTATTTCTACTCACGGTGCACGTAAAGGTCTTGCGGATACCGCTCTTAAAACGGCAGATGCTGGTTATTTGACTCGTCGTCTGGTGGATGTTTCTCAAGATGTTATTGTCAATAGTGAAGATTGTGATACCCTACGTGGTGTTGAAGTTTCCGCTTTGAAGAAAAATGAAGAAGTTGTTGAAACACTTGAAGCCAGGATTATAGGTCGTATCGCTCTTAATGATGTGATCAATCCACTGGATAGTGAGATAATCGTTCATGCAGGTATGGAAATTACAGAAGAGATAGCAGCTACTATTACTCAAGCTCCTATTGATTCTGTTGAAGTTCGATCACCGTTAACCTGTGAAGCTAAAAAAGGAATATGCTCTAAATGTTACGGTCGTAACCTCGCTACCAATAGAATGGTACAGCGCGGTGAGGCAGTAGGTGTTGTGGCTGCTCAGTCTATTGGTGAGCCAGGTACACAGCTTACGTTGCGTACTTTCCACGTGGGTGGTATTGCGGGTAACATTTCCGAGGAGAATAAAGTGATCGCCAAATTTAGCGGTCGTATTGAGATTGAAGACTTAAAAACTGTTGACGGAGAAGACAATGAAGGCAATACTGCGCAAATTGTAATCTCTCGAACTTCTGAAGCGCGTGTTTTTGATGCTAAAACAGGAATTCTGTTGAGTACAAATAACATTCCTTACGGTTCTCAATTATTTGCCAAAGATGGAGGTAAAGTTGATAAAGGTGCAATTATCTGCCAGTGGGATCCTTATAACGGGGTGATCATTTCAGAATTTGCAGGTAAGATCAAATATGAGAATATAGAACAAGGACTCACGTATCAAGTGGAAACTGATGAGCAGACCGGTTTCCAAGAGAAGGTAATTTCTGAATCTCGTAACAAACGTATGATTCCTACCCTGCATATTATGGGTAAAAAAGATGAAATTATCCGTTCATATAACCTTCCTGTCGGCGCCCACTTGATGGTTGACGATTCTGAAAAGGTAAAAATTGGTAAGATTCTCGTTAAAATACCTCGTAAGTCATCTAAAGCAGGTGATATTACCGGTGGTCTGCCTCGTGTGACCGAATTGTTTGAAGCACGTAATCCTTCTAATCCCGCTGTCGTTAGTGAGATTGATGGTGTCGTTTCCTTCGGAAAAATCAAGCGTGGTAACCGTGAGATCATCGTTGAGTCTAAACTGGGTGATGTTAAAAAATACCTTGTCAAGCTTTCGAATCAGATCTTGGTTCAAGAAAATGACTTTGTACGCGCCGGAATGCCACTTTCTGATGGTTCTGTAACTCCAGAAGATATCCTTGCTATTAAAGGACCTTCCGCAGTGCAGCAGTATTTGGTTAATGAAGTTCAAGAGGTTTACCGTCTTCAAGGTGTGAAAATTAACGATAAGCTCTTTGAGGTAGTAGTTCGCCAGATGATGCGTAAAGTGCGCATAGGTGATCCCTGAGATACTATTTTCTTGGAAAACCAATTGGTACATAAAGATGATTTTATGGCTCAGAACGATGAGATCTTCGGCATGAAAGTCGTTGAAGATGTTGGTGATTCTGATACCCTAAAAGCAGGTCAGATTGTTTCTCCACGAGACCTTAGGGATGCAAATTCCATCTTGCGCAGGGAAGATAAGAATCTTGTTACGGCAAGAGATGTTATCGCATCTACGGCAACTCCTGTTTTACAGGGTATAACTAGAGCGTCACTGCAAACCAAGTCATTTATCTCGGCAGCTTCCTTTCAGGAAACGACCAAGGTTCTTAACGAGGCGGCCGTGAGCGGTAAAATCGACGAATTGGAAGGCTTGAAGGAAAATGTGATCGTTGGTCATAGAATCCCAGCTGGTACGGGTCTTCGACACTACGAGAGCATAATCGTAGGTAATAAAGAAGAACTGGCGGAACTTGAAGCCGCACGCGAAGAAGTTAATTTTAATTAATTAAGTATTGAGTATATAAAAGCCACTAACGCTCAAGGTTAGTGGCTTTTTTTATTTAAGAAAGAA
This sequence comes from Flavobacteriales bacterium, assembly GCA_038199845.1. Taxonomy (GTDB): domain Bacteria; phylum Bacteroidota; class Bacteroidia; order Flavobacteriales; family Flavobacteriaceae; genus Leeuwenhoekiella. Next base: position 1,056 of record JBBPYO010000495.1, on the reverse strand, counting down.
CCAAGCAAATTTAGATGGTAGCTTGAATAGCTTTATTTTTAAAACATAAAGTTTTATGGCTCCTCAACAACCAAAAACAGCACTATCATGGCAGAAGAAGAAAAGAACAAACAAGGCCAGATCAATATTGAACTAGATGAAGAAATGGCTCAGGGAACCTATTCAAATCTTGCGATCATTAATCATTCAGTATCTGAATTTGTGGTCGATTTTATCAATATTATGCCTGGAACGCCTAAAAGTAAGGTGAAATCAAGGATTATCCTGACGCCGCAACACGCAAAACGATTGGCTAAAGCCCTTCAGGAAAACGTAAAGCGATTTGAGAAAGCGCACGGCGAGATTAAGGATTATGATCAACCACCTATTCCGCTTAACTTCGGACCTACCGGTCAAGCGTAACGTATTAACCCTCTTTTTTGAGGGTCTTTTTATTTCAAAAAAGGTGATTTCTGTATGAAATAGGACATTTTACAGCCGATTTCAGCTAATAATATTTTTTACTATTTAATAAAAAATTAAGAGAATCATGCGTAGTTTTGTAGTGTGATGAGAAGTAAATTTCATATTAAGTATTTGTTGGTTATTTTCACGGTGCTTTTTAGCGCGGTTGGATCTTGCTTTGCCAATACTTCTTCGGTTACCGAAAATACTGCTCCACATTCAAAAAGTCGATTCTTTTCAGATAAAAATAGAGAGAATCACGCAGTAGAAGTTGATGTTCTTGTAGTTTCTTTTGAAGAGTACGCGTTTGCTTCAAATACACTTCCGTCTTTTTATTTCACAACTTCTAATGGTCTTTTACAGCAGCAAGCTTCTCTGCATCTTTCAAAGGCCATCTTACCTTATTTTAAGTATTCAAAAACCATTACTCCTGGTTTAACGAACTATGAACTACTGTTTCCTTTCCATGGTTTTAGTTAATTATTAGGCAATTACCAACGATAATCGCGCTTTATCGCGGTTTTTAATTTATGGCTTTAACGCCATATTCCTAATAATTAATTAAATTTCAAATAGCATGAAAACAGAAATGATCGCAGTCTACATACTTGT
>JBBPYO010000494.1:0-3171 GCA_038199845.1 Flavobacteriales bacterium | reverse complement strand
TTAATAGATTCTATTTTCATAAAAATCAAAGTAATAGGGATAGTATCAAAGAACTTCAGAAAGAGCTAAAATGGGTATATCGACCACAAAAAAACATGAAATTGTTTTTCATAGATAAGTATGACAGTAAATCGGAGAATTGCCACTAAAATGGATAATTTTAGTTGAAAAATCGGTCATTTTTTAGTGGGTAATCGTTGGGGCCTTTGTCTGTTTAATCGTTGATTGGTTTATCTGTTGTACCGAGGAGCCATTATACAATTAAGTAATTATGATCTCTGGTCTTCATTTAAGTATTGAATTAATATACTATTAACTAGTTACTGTTCCCTGCTCACGGATATTTTTTCCCTGTTCCTTGTTCCCTGCGCACCGTTTAAGTTAATTTATTATTGCCACTTGTTTTAACGGATAAATCGAGAAATTACCACTATCTTTGCGCTCTCAAAAAAGGCTATCCTTATGAATATCAAAAATGTAGCGATTATCGCCCACGTTGACCACGGTAAAACCACACTGGTGGATAAAATTATGTACCACTGTCAACTTTTTCGTGAGAACGAAAATACCGGTGATCTTATTCTCGACAACAACGATCTGGAACGCGAACGCGGTATTACCATTACCTCAAAGAACGTTTCGGTAATATATAAAGACACTAAAATAAATATCATTGACACTCCTGGTCACGCCGATTTTGGCGGGGAAGTGGAGCGTGTTTTGAATATGGCAGACGGAGTATTGCTTCTTGTAGATGCCTTTGAAGGCCCTATGCCGCAGACTCGTTTTGTTCTTCAAAAAGCGATAGATCTTGGCCTCAAGCCTTGTGTCGTGATCAATAAAGTGGATAAGGAAAACTGTACTCCGGAAGAGGTGCACGAGAAAGTCTTTGACCTTATGTTTGAACTGGGTGGAGAAGAATGGCAACTTGACTTTCCAACTGTTTACGGCTCTGCCAAAAATAACTGGATGAGTGAAGACTGGGAAAAGCCTACTGATAATATTGAGCCATTGCTCGATATGGTTATCAATCATATCCCTGCTCCAGTAATAAAAGAGGGTAACACACAGATGCTCATCACATCGCTTGACTTTTCTTCATTTACAGGTCGTATTGCGATAGGTCGTTTGCAGCGTGGAACGTTGAAAGAAGGAATGAACATTTCGCTTATGAAGCGTGATGGAACGATTAAAAAATCTAAAATAAAAGAACTGCATATCTTTGAAGGTCTTGGCCGTTTAAAGGTGGAAGAAGTACAAGCTGGAGATATTTGCGCGATTGTAGGACTTGAAGGTTTTGAAATAGGCGATACTGTCGCCGATGCTGAAAATCCCGAAGCTTTGAAAACCATCGCTATCGACGAGCCGACAATGAGTATGCTATTTACCATTAACGATTCACCGTTTTTTAGTAAAGATGGTAAATTTGTGACCTCACGTCACATTAAAGACCGTTTGGCAAGAGAATTAGAAAAAAACCTGGCGCTTCGCGTTGAACAAACGGACAGTGCAGATAAATTCATGGTTTTTGGCCGTGGGGTATTGCACCTTTCTGTATTGATCGAAACGATGCGTAGAGAAGGTTACGAACTGCAAATAGGCCAGCCACAGGTTATTATTAAAGAGATTGATGGCGTAAAATGCGAACCTATTGAAGAGTTGACCATTGACTTGCCAGATAGCGTTTCTGGAAAAGCGGTGGAAATGGTTTCCATGCGTAAAGGTGAAATGTTGAGCATGGAAGCTAAAGGTGAACGTATGATCTGCCAGTTTTTGATCCCTTCTCGTGGGATTATAGGTCTTCGTAACCAATTGCTTACCGCAACTGCTGGTGAAGCGATCATGGCGCACCGTTTTAAGGAATATCAACCGTTAAAAGGAGATATCCCAGGGCGTAACAATGGTTCACTGGTTTCTATGGAAAGAGGTAATGCGATTCCCTATTCTATAGATAAATTGCAAGATCGTGGTAAATTTTTCGTTGATCCGGGTGAAGATATTTACGAAGGTCAGGTAATTGGTGAAAACAGTCGTCAGGATGATATGGCGGTGAATATCACAAAAACCAAAAAACTTTCTAACGTACGTTCTTCCGGAGCAGATGATAAAGCTAAGATTGTTCCTGCGATCAAGTTCTCACTCGAAGAAGCGCTGGAATATATTCAGAAAGATGAGTATGTTGAGGTAACGCCAAATTTCCTACGTCTACGTAAGGTCTTCCTTACCGAAAATGAAAGAAAGCGTAACAAAACAGCCTAAATTTTTTGAACTATTAGATTAAATATAAAAAAAGCACCTTCTAAGGTGCTTTTTTTTGTTTTAAAATAAACGATTTTAGATTCATAATTTGGATTAGGAGATTGTTGAATCTTTCTTCCAAATCTTAGAACCGCTAATCTGATTAACAGTGTTGAATTAGTTATTGTCTACTGTTAATTGCTTATCGCTCGCTGCTAATGGATCATTGTCTATTTTTCACTGTAAAGCCCGAATCAAATTTTTCACTTTAAAATGTCTATTTTTCAGCTGTAAACACTGATTTTCAATCCTTTTTGGGTGTTTTTTTTGATAACAGATTTTCGAGGTAGGTTTTAGCACAGATCAAAATTTTCGCTTTATAATGTCTATGTATAAATAAAGAAAGCCTTTTTACAGAATGTAAAAAGGCTTTCTTTATCAATATAAATTTTCGATGAAATAGGCGGTTAGGACTTAAAAGTAACTTTTAAACTTATATCCGCTTTTAAAAGCTTGGATACTGGACAAACTTCCTTGGCTTTTTCTGCATATTCCTTAAATTTTTTCTCATCAATTGCAGAAACTTTCCCTGTAACATCAAGTTCAATTTTTGTGATTTCACCATCTTCAAATGTCACATGAGCTTTTGTGTTTAGACTGTCTGCTTTAATATCATCTTCGGTCATCAATCCGCTCAACTGCATTGTGTAGCAACCCGCATGAGCAGCGCCAATTAGCTCTTCGGGGTTGGTTCCTACATCATCCTTAAACCTAGTTTTATATTCATATCTAGCTTCATTTAAAGCGCCACTTTCCGTAGATAGACTTCCGGTTCCTTCTTTTAGTGTTCCTTTCCAATGTGCTGATGCGTTTCTTGTAAACTTCATAATTATATGGTGTTTTATTTTGTTAACGTCAATTGAACTCTAAATT
>JBBPYO010000493.1:0-2283 GCA_038199845.1 Flavobacteriales bacterium | reverse complement strand
ATTTTCTTCATAAAATCGTCCAGATTGAGCTCTTTTTCGCGTAAGCTCAAATCTAGCGCGAGGCCTAAAATACTTCCGTAGGAATAGTAGGAAATAAAGGTATTTTCTCTGTTTACGGGATCTACTGCAGTCGCCGCATCCACAAATGGTCCCTGCTCGCTCATTTCTATGGGATTGAAAAATTGATGTGCTGGTGAGTTCCAGACATAATTGAAAGTTCCGTTGAGGGATTTTATATATTCTTCTGGAGTAATAATACCGGCGCGTTCCAGAATAAGATTGGTATAATAACTTGTAAAACCTTCAGCAAACCAGAGTTCGCCGCTCATATTTACCTTAGAAAAATCAAAAGGTTCCAGATCTGCCGGACGAATGCGTTCTACATTCCAACTGTGGAAATATTCATGGGCAACCGTGCCAATATTATTTTTCATTCCACCTTCGGCGAGCGGTTCGGTATCGGTAAGAACGGTGCTGTTGCGGTGCTCCATCCCATCTCCGGAAGCATTGGGCATATAACAGGCGAGAAAAGTGTAGGTGCCAAAATCATAGTTGGGCAACTCGCCATAAACCGCTCTTTCCTGCTCCACTATTTTCCTGACTTTTTCAAAATAGGTATCAAAATCGGCTTGCGTTCCAGGATCATGAAGCACAAAACGTATTTTCTGTCCGTCTAGATCAAATTCCTTTATTTTATAATCGCTTATTTCGGCGGGGCTATCCATAAAATAATACAGATTGGGCGCAGAATATGTGGTGCCGGAAACCGATTTTAGTTGTGTTACTACTTTCCAATTTAAATCCTCACGCACTTTAAAATCCACTTCAATAGGGCGATATTCCAGCGCGTCCACATACATAAAAGTAGCTGGAATGTTGAGATGTGCATGCGTAAGATCTACTTGCGAATACGTTCCTCCTCCCCGGTTGGCAAACAAGGTATATTCAATATTTACGGTGCCGTCATGATTCGTGATTTTCCAAGAATAGGGATCAGGCCGAGTAATGGGTAGCGTGTCGCCTTTGCTGTCTGTGGCGACAACATTATAAACGTTTTTAGCGAACTCATGCAAGGCGTAACGACCCGGGGAAGATCTGCTCATACGCGCGATCAGCGATCTCGATTTTACTTCGGGAAAGGTCTGCTTAATCACCGCCTCGTGATGCACGGCGTTTTCAAAAGAAATGGAATAAGTGTTGGTCTGCGCTTGAAGCGAAAAACTTAATAAGAGGAAGCAAAAAAGAAGTTTCATAGGTTGGTTTTGATAAATGTCTAAATTAAGGAATACAGCGGAATATTTTTCCTGTCAGTCAGAAAACAATGAAGGTGATTTTTATTAATGCAATATCCGGAAAGCGACCTAATATAAAATAAACGGTATCATTAGTATTCAGGACTGTTTGATTCTTGAGCTATTTTTTAATTATTTCATTGATTTTTGGGCGTTTCCCTGCGGGTCGGGCTTTACGTTGCAATCTTTTTGCTCGTGCCTCACAAAAAGGATTTTCACTTCAATCCCTAACGCAAAATGTGTGTTCAATACAAAGAGCGATGTTTGACCATTGCTCTAGGTATTCTGGCATTTTGCTTGCGATTCCTAGTTTTCTAATTGAAAGGCTAAACAATTGCAGTACTGTCAAACCTCATTTTATTACTAGTATTTTAGATTAAACTCTCCCTTTGGGGGTTAAGGGAATAGGGGCTAGGGGGAATACTCCAAAATATCCCCCGGCTGACAAGCAAGCGCTTCGCAAATCGCCTCAAGCGTAGAAAACCGAACTGCCTTAGCCTTGCCCGACCGCAAAATAGAAAGATTGGCCTGCGTGATCCCAATAATCTTGGCCAACTCAATGCTTTTCATATCTCGATCAGCCAGAACCTGATCTAAAGTGATGATTATGGGCATAGACTAAATGGTAAGGTCGTTTTCCATCTTCAATTGATTGCCTTCTTTGAAAATTTCACTAAGAACAAAAGCGAGCAATGAAATAATAAAGAAGGTGAGGTTTATACTAAGCCTTGTCAACTTGAATTGTGTTTCAAAGTCAAAATAATCGTAAGAAGAAATCATACCAATGATAAAACAATAAACGCCTATTCTTTTAAAAGCATAGGCATTAACCTTCTCAAAAGTTGTAAGATTTCTAACGGATACAATAACTTTTTCAAACAGCCTTAATGATTTAAAAAGTAGCGATGCGGTTAATATAAATTTGAAGTAGTTAAAATAAAGTGATGTAATTGAATAGTTTAGAAAGTTGGGCTTTTGGAAGCTTGTGGTT
>JBBPYO010000492.1:0-2048 GCA_038199845.1 Flavobacteriales bacterium | reverse complement strand
GATTATCGCGGCGCAGCACCCATAAACTGGGCAATCATCAACGGTGAGACCACGACTGGGGTTACCACCTTTTTTATAGATGAAAAAATAGATACAGGAGCGATTATAAAACAAAGTCAGGTAAAAATAGGTCCAGATGATAACGCGGGTATATTGCATGACAAGCTAATGGAAAAAGGAAGCATACTTATTGTTGAGACCTTAAAAGAAATCAAGAGTGGGACTGTAACAACGCAACCACAGCCCAAAATGGGGGAACTACACACCGCTCATAAATTAGACCGTGATAACACCCGATTGAACTGGAATAAACCCGCCTACGAAATTTATAATCACATTAGGGGATTGAGTCCTTATCCTGTGGCCTGGACTTTCTTTATAAATGATGGCACAGAGCAGCAAATGAAAATCTATGGCGCTCAAATGGCAAAAGCGGAAGAACTTACCGAAAAATTGGAATTAAGACAGCTTAAAGTAATAGCCGGTCGTCTTTTTGTGGGTTGTATTGAAGGTGTCATTGAACTTACACAAGTGCAACTCTCTGGAAAGCGAAAAATGGATGCAAAAGATTTATTGAACGGGTATTTTTTCAAAGAAGATGCAAAAGTGCTGTAAAGCCCTGTAAGCAGTAGAGCCCTTAAATATTTTAAATACTCGGCTGATTTATCAACAAAGTGTTAAAGTTATCTAAAAAAATCGGGATTTCCTGCGCTATTCCTTGCTTGAACGGAATATCCGTCTAAATTTGTTAGACAGAAGTAAAAGTTTAAACTATAATTAATTTTAAATTTACATTATGAACAAATCAGATTTAATTGATGCAATGGCAGAAGATGCCGGAATCACGAAAGCAGCTGCAAAAAAAGGATTAGAGTCATTTTTAGGCAATGTTGAAAAATCCCTTAAAGATGGAGATCGTGTTTCTTTAGTAGGATTCGGTTCTTGGTCTGTATCTGAGCGTGCCGCCCGCGAAGGAAGAAACCCACAGACTGGCAAAACGATTCAAATTAAAGCCAAAAAAGTAGTGAAGTTCAAAGCAGGATCTGAACTTGCGGATGCTGTAAACTAAACCAGCGTCATTTAACGTATTAAAAGTCCTCTTTAAGGGGACTTTTTTATTTTAAATGGCTTGCTTATTTTGTTCCTAATAAAAATTAACTTAGCTTAGAGGAACTCATTGAATCTTTATGACAACAAAAAAACCCACTAAAGGAAAATTGCTTATTGCCGAACCTTCCATTATAGGTGATGTTTCCTTCAATAGATCTGTAGTTTTACTTGCAAACCATACTGATGAAGGTTCTGTAGGATTTATACTGAACAAGCCCTTAAGCTACACCTTAGAGGAACTTATCCCTGAAGTTGCATCAGAAATGCTGGTTTACAATGGCGGCCCCGTAGAACAAGACAATCTATATTTCATTCATCGTGTCCCGGAACTTATACCCAACAGTATAGAAATTTCTTCAGGTATTTATTGGGGAGGTGATTTTAATACCGTAGTTGAACTTCTGCGCTACGAACTTATTTCTGAAAATGAAATACGGTTCTTTTTAGGTTATTCTGGTTGGGATTCTATGCAACTAGACGAAGAGCTTGATTCCCATTCTTGGATTGTTATAGAGAATATTTATAAAAAAGATATTATCACTAAAGCATTACCTGATTTTTGGCGTGAAAATATGGTCGAACTCGGTGGTGAGTATTTATTGTGGTCCAATGCTCCTGAAAATCCTGCATATAATTAACCCAGTCTTGCCTTGGCGTTCAACTTACCAAGCAGGTTTTTGGCCATTTTGTTATCATAATTTTTCTTTCGATATTTCGTTATTGGCTGGATCCCGACGATAGTATTTGTAATAAAAAGTTCATCCGCTTTTTGTAGTTCAAAAGGGGAAATAGGAGTCTCTTCCACTTCAATACCTTCTACTTTTTTCAAAATATCCAACAATTGCTTTCTTATAATTCCGCGTAGACATCCTTCTGAAAGTGGTGGCGTTTTAATGTGATTATCTTTTACTAAGAACAGATTACCCTGTAGGGCTTCG
>JBBPYO010000491.1:0-4184 GCA_038199845.1 Flavobacteriales bacterium | reverse complement strand
CTCTTACCATCCCGAACAGAGAAGTTAAGCCCGTTAGCGCCGATGGTACTGCATCCTTGTGGGAGAGTAGGTCGCCGCCTTGTTTTTATGAAAAGCCCCCTTCACGTCACGTGAAGGGGGCTTTTTTTTTGTGCCCAAACCAAAAAGTGAGATTGATGGAACTGTTAGCTCCTATAAATCCACATTTTAAAATCCACTTAATTTTTTAGGATATTAAATGCAATTATTTAGAGAGAGAATGTTTGTTGCTTCAATGTAGAGGGTTCTTTCCGGTCATAAGTAGGATCAAAACGCGGATCTGGAACATACGCCATACGTTCTAATTGAATGACTTCCAGACTTAAAAAATTAAATTCTTCCACTACTTTACCGGTGATCTTATAAATTCCTTTTCCTTTGAATGGATATTTATTAGCCACCTGTGGAAAATGTACCGTATCCAACCATCTTCCTTCCTGATCTAAGAAGGTACCAAACTGCATACGCTTACCTTTTGCAGTTTTCGTATTTTTTGCAGTGACCAGATAACCGTAAATTTTAACTATAGAGTTTAAAAGGGGCTTCAATTCCGTAGATAACAGCCTATTTTTAAGTGATTTTTCCAGTAGAATAAAAGGACTGTATAGCGGAAAGCCTAAAATTTCCAGCTGATCAAAAGCTTCTTCTAGCGAACTGATCTCAAATTTTGGTAAAATAAAATCTCGCATGGAAATTTTAAAAATTTGTTGTTGTAGAACATTTTCAGGGATACTATTTTCCTTATAATGTGCTTCCCAAAGCAGATTCCGTTTGTCAGATCGAATACTTCTAAAAGCATTTATACGTATTAATAAATCCAATTGCTCAATACTTAATGGTACGCGTTCTATAAAATCATCCAAACTTGAAAATTGTCCGTAATTACGTGCATTGATAATGTTTATAATGGTTTTCTTTTCTAATAATTGCATATGCTGAAATCCTAAAAAGAGTTCGGTGCCATGAATAGTGGTTTGTATTTCACTTGTATTAATACATGGTGCATTAATTGTTGCGCCTTTCATCCTGGCTTCATGAATGTACGTTTCCACATTATAAAACCCTCCTCCATTATTTACGGTTGCTACCATATATTCTAACGGATAGTAGCATTTTAGATATAGACTTTGATAACTTTCTACTGCGTACGAAGCAGAATGTCCTTTCGCGAAAGCGTAACCCGCAAAACTTTCTATTTGCCGCCACACATCCTGCACCATTTCCTTAGTTTCACCTTTCTCACGACAATTATCCATAAACTTTTGTTTTACTGTCTGAAATTCGGCGCGAGACCTGAATTTCCCGCTCATACCGCGTCGTAGAACATCAGCTTCACCCAGATCGAGCCCAGCATAATAATGTGCCACTTTAATAACATCCTCTTGATAAACCATGACGCCGTAGGTATCTGGCATTATATCTAGAAGAACCGGATGTGCATTTTTTATACGCTCCGGATCTTTATGACGTAAGATATACTCGCGCATCATACCACTTTTGGCAACGCCGGGACGAATGATAGAACTCGCCGCAACTAACATATGGTATTCATTTACGCCCAATTTTTGCAATAACATACGCATAGCCGGAGATTCCACATAAAAACAGCCTATACAATCAGCGCGGGCGATCATGGCGTTTATATTTTTATCTTCAAATAAAGGTTGCGCATTATGAATATCCAACAATTGCGCATCAGGATGGTTTTCTTTAATGATCGCAATCGCATCCTTGATTTTTCCCAGGCCGCGCTGTCCCAAAATGTCAAATTTATGAAGACCTACATCTTCGGCAATATGCATGTCAAATTGTACGGTAGGAAATCCTTTGGGAGGTAAATGTGTTGCCGAAAAATAATGAATGGGTCGTTCTGAAATTAAAATTCCACCGGCATGAATACTTAAATAATTGGGTCTTTTATGCAAATAAACGGCATATTTGAGCACTAATTTAGACAAATCGTCTAGTTGTTCAGGATTGTATTTTCCGTCGCTCAACTTATCAATTTCATATTTGGGAAGACCAAAAACCTTACCCAGCTCCCGCACCGCGCCGCTATGTTTAAAAGTTACATACGATCCCAAGAGTGCAGCGTGACCGTTTTTACCGAATTCCTCAAAAATATAACGAGTCACATCTTCGCGGTCCCAAGTTGAAAAATCGATGTCAAAATCAGGCGGATTGGCGCGGTAAAGGTTCATAAATCGTTCAAAATATAGATCGAGTGCGATGGGATCTACATCGGTGATACCCAGTAAAAAAGCCACAATACTATTGGCGCCGCTACCGCGTCCCACATGATAATAACCTTTACTGCGCGCATATTGAATGATTTTCCAATTGATCAGAAAGAAGGATACAAAGTTCTTTTGCTGAATTAAATCAAGTTCTTTGGCAAGGCGTTGTTCTATTTTTAAAGTTATTTCATCATAACGTTTTGGTAGGCCCAGTTCACAAAGCTGAACTAATTTTTTATAATCCAAAGCATCAGAGCCTTCTACTGTCTTTAAATTTTGAGAAGGCTTATCTTTTGAAAAATCGAATGAAATGGAGCATAAATTGGCTAATTTCTGGCTGTTTTCAAGGATAAATGGAAAGTCAGCAAATGCTTCTTGAAGTATATTGGGATCTATAAAACGATCATTGGGATCTGCCTGTTCTTCTTTGGGAAGTTTGCTCAGCAGTTCGTTTTTATCTATGGCGCGCAGTAAACGGTGTATGTTATAATCCCGCTTGTCGCGAAAACTTACGGTATGTAAGAAAACCAATTTTTCCTTAAAGTCACTATATTTCGAAAATCTGAGTTTTCTTAAGTCTTTAAGGTGAATACCTATAAATTCATTTTTGGCCAACTGATTTAAATCCAGTTCCAATGCTTTTTCAAAGGAATAAATGACAAAAACATCATCGAAAATCGGTGCTTTTGATGGAAAATCGGTCTTTTCATATAGATATTTAGACAAAAAATTATTGATCTCCTGAAAGCCATTGTTGTTTTTGGCCAGTGTTACATAACATTGTTTGATTCCATTTCTAAAATCAATTCCCAAAATAGGCTTTATACCATACTCTTCAGCTTTTCGCACAAAACTGAGACAGGCCGATGTATTGTTGATATCGGTAAGCGGAAGGGTTTCACAATTATGCTCTTTGGCCAGTTTCAATAAATCCTCTTCGGATAAAGTGCCGTAGCGTAAACTAAAATAAGAATGGCAATTGAGGTACATAATTTAAGTTTTCCCCACCCGGCCTCCCCAAAGGGGAGTAGTCTTGTATACGTACGACTTTCAGTAGGATTTTTTATTTTTTAGATCCCCTCCCTTTGGGAGGGTTAGGGTGGGAATTATTGATGCCGATGCGCTAGCACAATTGGTGGTTGACCATTAAAAGGATTTCCTTGATTACCTATTGTACGCGATCCCTCGCCCATAGTGGCCGCACGCATTATACTGCGGTCGCCATAACGTAAGCGTATGGCATCCATCGCTTTATAAAGGTTTACGGTGCGGTTTGTATTTTCAAAAAGGTCAATCTGGTAATGCCCTTGCGTGAGTCCGCTAAAACGCACGCCCACCAGACGTATCAATAACCTGCGGTTGTACAGTTTTTCAAAAAGTTCCATCACTTTGGGAATCAAATTATGATCTGCCGACGTATACGGGATCTTCATCTGTTTAGAATACGTCTGAAAATCTGAATAACGGACTTTTACCGTGATGCACGAAGTAAGTTTATTGCCACGCCTTAACTGAAAGGCCAGGTTTTCTGCCATCGCATTTATCGTGGTTTTTAACTTCTGAATATCTGTAGTATCTTGTCCGTACGTGCGCTCACTGGATATGGATTGTCGCTCGTGATAGGCCACAATGGGAGAATTATCAATACCATTGGCGCGTTCCCAGATTACGCGGCCGTTTTTGCCAAATACGGAAGTCATCATTTCCACCGGCATCTGTTGTATCAGTGCTACTTTTTTTACACCCAAATTGCAAAATGTCTGAAAGGTCTTTTGACCGACCATCGGGAGTTTTTTTATGGAAAGCGGAGCTAGGAACACTTTTTCAAAACCTTCATCGATTTTAAGTTGATCGTTGGGCTTAGCTTCATTGGTCGCCACTTTTGACACCGTTTTATTTGCCGAAAGTCCAAAGGAAATTGGGAGGCCT
>JBBPYO010000490.1:0-3533 GCA_038199845.1 Flavobacteriales bacterium | reverse complement strand
GATCAAAAACGCACACAACGGGCGGGAACCATTACAAGTGCGGCCCATGAGGCGGCGTATTGGGGCGTGGAGCAGGAACTCACCTCTTTTCTGGAACGCAATCCCAGCGCGGGTTTTCAGGTAGGCCTTCCTGATATGAAAATCACCAATTTCGCCTATAATATGGGCTATACTTTAGATGAAGAGACCGAAACAGAAATTTATTCCTTTGGAACGCTGACGCAACGAAGCGGATCTGCGCCCCAATTTGCACGGGTGCCTTACTGGGTTTCCGGTTTTGAGCAGATTTATCCCGGAGCAGATTTCTTTCTTGCCGAAATGGCACCTCAAATTGCGGATCACATATTCTCTTTGGGTATGAAAACAGTATTTAACGAATGGAACTTTGATCTCAGTTCTACCATGGGTAAAAACCGTATAGATTATTATATTATTAATTCGTTCAATCAGTCTTTTGGTGCAGCAAGCCCTTCTGATTTTTACAATGGCGCACATCAGTTCAGCAATGTGGTGAACAACCTCGATATTGTGCGTACGTTTGAAAACGCCGGTATGAATGCATTGACGGTAGCTTTTGGCGCAGAGCACAGAACAGAGCGCTTTGTGACCGAAGAAGGGGAATTTGCCTCGTATGGCGACGCTACCCCGGACGATCCCACAGACCGTACCGGATCTGAATCCTTCGGAGGTTTCAAGCCTGAAAACGCGTCTGATGATTATCGTAGTAATTTTGGCGTTTATACTGATATTACGGCAGATCTTACCGAAGATTTTCTTATAGGTGGTGCGCTACGTTTTGAGGATTATAGTGATTTTGGAACGAATTTAAGTTGGAAGCTCAATTCACGCTATAAATTTCTGGATAGCAAACTAAGTATCAGGGGTTCATTGAGCAGCGGTTTTAGGGCGCCTGCATTGCACCAGCTTTATTATACCGCACTTACCACAACACTTACCGAAAACGGAGTTCAGCAAAATGGTATTCTCAACAATTCTGATCCCGCGCTACGTGCACTGGGAATACCAAAACTTGATGCCGAGACCTCTTTTAATATTGGCGCCGGACTTACCTACCGCATTAGCCGTAATATGGGCATTACCGTTGATGCTTTTCAGATTGACGTAGATGATCGTATAGTGCTGTCAGGGCAGGTAACGCCAACGGGTGATCCATCCAATCCTATCGATCAAACCTTATCTAGCGTAAATGTAGGTGCTGCCGGATTTTTCTTAAACGCGATAAATACCCGTACACGCGGCGTCGATATTGTGTTTAGCTATGATAATATTGAGTTGGGAGCCGGCAATTTGAGCGGTACCATTGCAGCAAATTTCAATAAGACCGAAGTTACTGATCTAAATTTTCCAAGCTTTATTGAGGAGAACGATCTTGGTGATGCTCTTTTTTCCAGAGAGGATATTTCACGTGTTGAAACTTGGAGACCAAGACAAAAAATCGTTGCCTCGATCAATTATGCACTGGAACGTTTTTCTACCAATCTTTCCTTTTTAAATTATGGAAAGGTAACATACAAACATCCCAGTGATCCCATTAATGATGCTGTATATGGTGGTAAACTGCTTACTGATCTAAGTTTTTCATACGAATTGACCGATAAGATAAATTTTACAATTGGCGCAAACAATCTGTTCAATGTATATCCAGATACTTTTGCCGAGGCGTATAGCAAAACTGGCGGAATCCCTCAAGATCGGAATTTAGATTTTGTAGGTCGCTTTAAGTATCCGTGGCAGACAACACAATTTGGTATAGATGGTACACGCATCTTCACTAAACTCAATTTTAGATTCTAAAAGTTGTAATTTAATAGCTTAAAAATGGGTTTTGTGTTCGCACAGACCCATTTTTTTTGAAATAATCGGTTTGTATTTATGCAAATATATTTCAGGAAAGAATGAGGATTACTACGATACAAAGGTTGAAAATTTGAACACATCCGCTCTGTAAATTTCAGATGGAAAAATCAATTTCCAATATGTTTATTTACAAGTTCAATGTATTCTAACTTTGCTTCGGTAACTGAAAGGCTCTTTATTTGAATCATCGCATTATATTTAAACGCTGCTCGAAGATCATTATCTGCCAGTTTCTCGTAGGGTACAATGGGATTATGCTGTGTGGCATGCTTATAACGGGCATAGAGTGCCAGCCTAATATCCGAAGGGAGTAGTTTTGAAGTATTACTGGCCAAAAGAACAGCGTTATCAAATGCTTTATTTATTTCTTTTTTATCTTTCACGGTACTATGATCCGGCAATGACACTCACAGCGCCTTTTACCTTTTGGTTAAGTTTGACTTTAATGGGAGTACCCAGTGGTAAAAATACATCTACACGAGAAC
Source organism: Flavobacteriales bacterium (assembly GCA_038199845.1). Taxonomy (GTDB): domain Bacteria; phylum Bacteroidota; class Bacteroidia; order Flavobacteriales; family Flavobacteriaceae; genus Leeuwenhoekiella. The sequence continues at coordinate 1,170 of JBBPYO010000490.1, read as the reverse complement.
CAAATTTTATAAAACCACTATCTTCTCCCTGTACTGCTACATCTCCTTCTTTGGCGTAATTTACGATACGTTTTGCCAATGCACCGGCGATTTGCCTGTAGAGTATGTTGCCAAATTTTTTAGTCTCTACAACTACCGTAGTACGTTCGTTTTCTTCAGAAGCTTTGGGATGCCATGCCACTAGATATTTCCCTTTATGATACTTGCTGTAAACCACTTTCCCACTAGCGGGGTAGCGGGTTACGTGTACATTTATCGGTGACATAAATATGGAAACTTGTAAGCGTTTTTCATTAAAAAATTCTTTCTCAAAAACTTCTTCAATCACAACCACTTTCCCGTCAACGGGAGCAAGTACGCTGGTCTCATCCATGTCTGCAATGCGCTTCGGATTTCTGAAAAATTGAAGGATGAGAAATAAAAGAAGTAGAATGATAGCATAAAGCAAGTAGCGCAACCATTCTGCATCTACATAACGTTCTGTAAGCAGAACACCAACTGTGGTTACGACCACTGTGATCGCAATAATAGCATAACCTTCTTTATGAAACATATTCAAAAATTATTAAAACCAAATAAATAAAAGGGCTGGCAAAAAGTACACTGTCAAGTCTGTCATAAAGTCCACCATGACCAGGCATTAATGTACCACTGTCTTTTACTCCAGCTTCCCGTTTTAGTTTAGATTCTATTAGATCGCCAAAGGTTCCCAAAGTACTCATGACCACGGCTAGACTAAACCAAATATTAAAGTTAAGACTGCCGGTAAATTTATGAATAAAATAACTGGCAGCACAAGCAAAAACGAGTCCTCCAAAAAAACCTTCTATTGTTTTCTTAGGAGAAATGCTAGGAAATAATTTATGTCGCCCTATACTTTTGCCTATAATAAAAGCAAAAGTATCATTTACCCAGATTAATATAAACAGACCGGCCACGGTATACGGAGAAAATTCATCGCCATGAGAGGGCAATAGTGTAAGAAAAACAAAACCACCTATCACATAAAAGAGGGTAATATGCAATTTTAAGGGTTTGCTCAGTCTACGAATTCTTGTACTGAAAAGATTTTTTATGAGATAAAAACCGGTCCCAACGGTGATTAACAATAAGATATAAGTACTTATGATAGATACCTTATAATAACTAAAAAAGAGAATAAAGGCTATT
>JBBPYO010000489.1:0-7722 GCA_038199845.1 Flavobacteriales bacterium | reverse complement strand
TTTAAACTGATATTAAGCATTACCGAAATCAATGACATCGAAAACAAGGTTGCTGAAATCAATCCCGAATATCGATATCTTCATTAATAATAAGATTTTTTTAGAAATTACGCTCTATACGAGTTTTTTGGCTTGGTCAGTACTCACTTGGGAGATTCGAGGATTTTCCAAAGCCAGTTTTTATCTGGAGAGTTTGCCGAAGTACAACAATATTCTTCAACCGTGTTCAGGATAAACTCAGTAAGTCTTTCCGCAAAGGAAAAGGCTGTATACTGCGGTTTATAAATCATCATTATCGAAGCTCTTTTAACTTCAAAAAGCATCCGCTACTATTAGGGATTGGCTACCCACAGATCAATCCACAATAACACACGCTGTTACTCAAGCTCCTTCTGAATTTACAGTTACCATTCAAATATAAAATTTCAGCCTTAAAAGTTACATTTAAATTCGTATTGCGCTAAAAATATATTTTGATCCCCCCGAATTATTAAAATGTGTACTTTAGTACAAATTTACTCAACTATGAAATACGCTATACTCTTTTTCATGACGCTACTTACACTGGCTTCATGCACAAATTCAACTACTCCCAACAAAGAATTTATTGAAATCTCGGGAATTGATACTACATTAAAACCCGGTGATAACTTTTATAGATATGCCAACGGTAAATGGTACGATTCTGTACCCATACCGGCTTCTCAGGCAGGAGTTGGCGCCTATATGTTCATGAATTATCCGCAACGCATGCGCTTGCAAGGAATCTTGGATAGCGTTTCAAAAGGTCAACATTCAGAAGGGAGCATTGAACAAAAAGTTGGTGATTTTTATGCGTCGGGTATGGATACGGCAACAATCGACGCCCGTGGTTACGAACCCATTAACCCTACACTTGCTGCTATTGAAGCCATTAGCGATATACCATCTTTAATGACATATGTAGCTAATCAAGTAAAAGTAGATAATAGTTCTATTATGGCCTTTGGCGTGGGTCCAGATGATAAAAACAGTAGCATGAACATAGCGCATGCCTATCAAACGGGGCTCGGTTTGCCAGATCGGGATTATTATTTCAAAGCAGACTCATCAACCGTCGCCATACAGGACGCTTACAAAAAATACCTGGCTGAATTATTCCAACTTACGGGCAGCGATGCAACAGCCGCCAAAAAGGATGCTGAAATTGTTTATGATATTGACAAGCAACTTGCCGCTTCCCACAGAACGCGAGTGGAACGCCGGGATGTGATAGCAAATTACAATAAGATGGCGCTAACAGCACTTCAAAAAGCACAACCTAACATCGGTTGGGGGGATTTTCTTCAACATCTGGGCGCACAAACCGATTCTATTGATGTAGCTCAACCTGCTTATTATAGTAAACTTAATGACGTTCTAAAAAGCACTCCTATCTCAAACTGGAAATTATATCAGAAGGCAAACGCCATCGAAGGATACGCGACTGACTTAAGTAAACCATTTGTAGACGCCGCTTTTGATTATACCAAAGTTATTTCTGGCCAGGCGGTGCAAAAATCACGTGGTGAAATAATGGCTAGTGCTGTTGACAATTATTTAGGTGAAGCTTTGGGACAATTGTATGTTAAGAAATATTTTCCGGAGGATGCAAAAGAACGAATGTTAGATCTGGTGAATAATATTCAAAAAGCGTACGCGGCAAGAATTGATAAACTGGAGTGGATGAGCGACAGTACAAAAGTAAAAGCAAAAGAAAAGCTATTTGCCATGACCAAGAAAATTGGATATCCTGATAAATGGAAAGAGTATAGCAATGTGGATATTGCAAGAGGTACTTATTTTGAAAACATCGTGTCCGCTTCTGCTGCGGCATATCAACGCGAACTGGCAAAACTTGGCAAACCTGTAGATAAATCGGAATGGTACACAACACCATCAACAGTTACGGCATATAACAATCCTTCTGCAAATGAAATTGTCTTTCCCGCAGGTATTTTACAGCCACCTTATTTTGATAATAACGCTGATGATGCCCTTAATTATGGAGGAATCGGGATGGTGATAGGACATGAAATTACACATACCTTTGACGATCAGGGAGCACAATATGATAAAGATGGTAACGTAAAAAACTGGTGGACAAAAGACGATTATGCGAAGTTTAAATCCAGAATTCAGCAAGTAATTGATCAGTACAGTACGTTTACGGTATTAGACAGTTTACATGTAAAAGGGGACATGACCGTGGGTGAAAATACAGCCGATATTGCCGGAATTGCCGTGGCTTACGATGCTTTTAAAATGACAAAAGAAGGACAGGATTCTACTAAAGTTGGCAATTTTACTCCAGATCAACGTTTTTTTCTTTCTGTTGCAAGAATTTGGAAAGTAAAAATGAAAGAAGAATATCTTCGTTTGTGGATCAATAACAACCCGCATTCACCACCACTTTGGCGCGTAAATGGACCGCTAATGAACAGTACTCCTTTTTATGACGCATTTGATGTAAAACCCGACGATAAAATGTTCTTATCAAAAGAGGAAAGAATAACGATTTGGTAGAATATTATTGAAAATGTGTAGCGCTTCAAAATATAACATGAATAGTATGACTTTGACGGGTTTTTGAGTGTTTCCCTGTGAGTCTGGCTTTAATAGTACGATTTTGAATGGTTTTGGGGCGTTTCCCTGCGGGCCGGGCTTTACGCTACAATCTTTTTGCGAAGGGCAAAAAGGATTTTCGCTTCAATCCCTAACGCGAAATTGGTTTCCATTAATAAAGTATGTTTGTTTCATTCAAAATACGGTAGTTTAGGATTTAGAAACACGAAGAAATCATTTTATTGGGGAACTCTTCAGCGTGGATAATAAAGACATCATTAATGTTTTGGAAGTCGTCCTAAAGTGTGAGAAAGAGGATTACCAAGAAACTTTATTAGAGCACCGAATAGAACTCTACAATCGTTTAGAAAGTTACAAGAATAATCCCGGAGATGTTCTGAACTCAAAATCACCAAGAATGATTGGTAATGGAATTTAAGACAAGTTACAGCCGGATGTCACTTAAAACCGAGTTGCAAAGATGCTGCGGATCTCACTTTAACTCGTTAAAATAATTAGCAGTTCCATTCATATGCAATTCTAGGTTTTTGTAACTTTACCTTAAAGCAATGATATGAGCACAGCAGAATTTAATCATACTAAAAAAGAGCTTTTAGGATGGATTCAATCATTAACAGATGATTCTATTTTAAATCTGCTCCATACCATAAAATTATCAAGTGAGGACAAGACTACAGACTGGTGGGAGGAACTTACCGAAAACGATAGGATAAATATTCTAAGCGGAATCAAGAATTATAAGCAGGGTGAAATTATAGAATCCAAGGAATTCTGGAAAAGTTTATCGAATGGATAAAACCTACGAGGTAAAATGGACCAAAAGGTCTTTGCTTAATGCCATTTCCATTAAAAATTACCTTATTACAAAGTTTACGCAGAAAGAAGTTGCTAAATTTGAAAGTCTGCTACGACAATTTGAATTGACGGTTTCCAATTTTCCATCTTTATATCCTGAATCAGAAAGTCAAAAGCTTTTGAGGCGAGCAGTTATTCATAAAAATACGACTGTTTACTATATTTTCAACAATGATAAAGTAGCTATAATAGCCATAAAAGACAATCGGCAAAGTAAGCCCAGCAAATAAAATATATTTAGAAAAAAATATAGATCGTATTTTTAAAAGTTCAAATTAAAGATGAGCTCATGGACCCAAATGAAAAAAAACCAGAGCAAAACAGATTACAAAAAGCTCGTGAAAGTTGGAGCAATACTGGAACTTCTAGGCCTCCCTTTGCAATAATCCCAAAGGAAGGTCAGCGGTCCGTTTGGGATTTTCCGCGGCCACCGTTCATTGAGAACGTGAGCAAACCAGTAACGATCAAATATCAAGGCAAATGTATCGCAGACTCCCACAATTCCCTTGCAGTCTTGGAAACTGCCAGTCCACCTACCTATTATATTCCCAAGTGTGATATTGACATGACTGCGTTTGAAGAAATGGCCGGTAAAACCTCCATGTGCGAATGGAAGGGAAAAGCGATCTATTGGGCTTTGAAAATCAAGAATGGTCATCCAGTGGCGTGGTCATATCCAAATCCCTTCCCAGAATTTGCAGCGTTAAAAGACCATCTAGCGTTCTATCCACAGCATCTTGAATGTTATATAGACGCAGAAAGGGTAAAAGCACAAGCCAGCGAATTTTATGCAGGATGGATTACTCCTGACTTGACCGGACCTTTTAAAGGGGAGCCAGGAACTGGACATTGGTAAATTCAGATGCACTTTATACTCCTTTAATTAGATGAAATGACCTCATATCTGCAAACGCAATTGGCACTTCAACACACATCTATTTCCAAGCCCCCAAATACCGCTCAGCAATTTCCTCATAATCATGATACTTCTCAACAAAACCGCGAGCATTTTCCGATATTTCAACCAGTTTTTCGGGATTTAAAAGCAGTTTTTGAATGTTTTCTGCGATTTTCTCAGCATCTGGAATGGTATGAATTGCAACGCTATTTTCCGGTAATTTATAAAAAGTACAGAAAGCTTCGCCAGCGCCAGTAAAAACGACTTTTCCTTTAGCCATTGCCTCCAGAGCGTTGTAGCCCTGATCCAACGCGTATGTCTGATCCAAAACGATATGCGCAGCATCGTATTTCTTGATATATTCCGAATATGGCAGATTTTCCGCAGTAATTACTTCGACTTTTTGACCAAATTCCTGCTGGATCTGCCTGAGCGCTTTTTCAAAAAGATCGTTCCCCTTTTTATAATAATTGCTCCTATTTATTCCATGAAAAATGACAATTTTTTCCGCTATCTCAGGAAAAGGAACGGTAGTTAACGTATCCAAATTAATGGGATTGGGGATCATCCCAAAATAATCAAGTAAATCTTCCTCTTTATAAATAGTGTGGTAATCGAGATCTGTTGTTACCAACAAATCTTTCTGTTTAAAGAGCCAGTTGTGGTAATTTTGATGTTTTTCGGTAAGGTAAAGTTCGCTCCACGGAAATTTCTGTTCTCCGATCAATGCATCCATAGGATGATATGGAAGTTTATTCCGGTTTTTTAGGTACAGGTAATCGTCCCCACAACCTAAAATAACCAGTTTTTTGGTCATTTTTCGGAGCATTTTGACCAATTTTCGCTCAAAAAAATAGGGTGTTTTGAAAGGATATTCATTTATAAGTTGGATGACATCAAAGTCGCCCAACTTCCGCAACGCTTTTTTCGCCCGCCAATAGGTTTCTAAATACGCGATATCATAATGGGTAACGCGGAAAATCGCCTGGCGTACCGCATTCGGTAAAAAAAGATCCTGGACATATTTTCCGCGCACATTTATATCCACGGGAAATTTCTTGAATGCATCACCGCTCCCCAAAAGGATTACCTTGTGACCACTCTTTTCCAATCCTTGTTTTAACGAGTTATGCAGGTTGCTGTACTCCCCTACCAGCAATATTCTCATATATTTACCTATTTTTGAGGTTGAAAGATAAATAAATCCATGTCGCAACCCTATCATAAAATCGCCATTCTTGTAGAAGCTCTGGGCAAGGGCGGCGCAGAACGATCGGCGGGTTTACTTTCCAAAATATTTCATGATCAAGACCATGAGGTTTATATGGTCACGATCACCGATGTTGTGGAATATCCCTACGCCGGCGAACTCGTAAACCTAGGATTGCTTAAAAACAAGGGTAACGACATCTTCAATAAATGGAAGCGGTTTAAGTATTTTAAGGACTTTTTGAGCAAAAAAAAGATTGACTTTGTGCTCGATTTCAGGTTTCGTAAAAACTATTTCAAGGAATGGCTGCTCGCCAATTATCTCTATGCAGATGTAAAACTTATTTATACAGTGCACAGTTATCACTTGGCATATTATTTTCCGAAAGTGAATGCAAAAACCAGCAAACTTTTCTCAAAAGCCTTTAATATAAATTGTGTTTCCGAAGGAATTATGGAACGGATCAAAATCGATTATAACCTGAAAAACATCGGTTTTATACGCAATCCTATAAATTTTGAGGAAATCCAAGAGCAGTTCACCAAAGCGCAAATCAATGGGAATTACATTTTAGCCGCGGGAAGGATGAGCCTTGATATAAAACAGTTTGATAAATTGATCAGCACTTACGCACAATCTGATCTGCCAAAAAAGGAATCGCTCTCAAATTACTGGGCGATGGAAATTTAATGGCTGACTATAAAAAACTAGCCGCGAAACTTAATCTTCAAGATCTGGTACACTTTGAAGGTTTTAAAGAAAATCCATTTCCATATTTCAAAAACGCACTTTTCACCGTACTCTGCAGCAAGTTTGAAGGTTCTCCATACGTATTACTGGAAAGCCTTGCTTGTGGCACGCCGGTAATCGCATTGGACTGTCCCACAGGTCCTCGGGAAATTATAATACATGAGAAAAACGGACTTTTACTACCAGAAAATGACTTTAAAGCGCTAAAAACCGCCATTAACCGTTTTGTTAAAGATGACAATCTCCGAAATGCCTGTGCGGCAAATGCACAGCAAAGCATTGCAGATCATAACCAGCAAAAAGTGGGCGAAGCTTGGGAAAAACTACTACATTCGGCATTATGAAACCCCATAAAATAAAAATTCCCAAAATAGAAGACCGTCGTGGCAATTTGGCGGTAATCGAAAAAGATGTCATTCCATTTCAGTTTAAACGTGTTTATTACTTATTTGATGTTCCAAAGGGCGCAAAACGTGGGGGGCACTTACACATTGAACAGTTAGAATTCTTAATTGCGCTGAGCGGCAGTTTTGACGTAATCCTTGACGATGGAAAAACGAAAACTACCCACACTTTGAATTGCCCAGATGAAGGTTTGCTTATACCCAACGGCTATTGGCGAGAACTCGAGAATTTTTCTTCCGCAGGAATTTGTTTGGTTTTAGCGTCGGAAGAATTTGACGAGGAGGATTATATCAGGGAATATGATGAATTTTTGAGGTATATAAAAGGAGTTCGGGTTTAATATCTTGCAAGATCTTTTTTTGACCTTGTAGGTATAAAATAAGATTGAATATCCGTAAAATGTACCAATAGGATATTATACATTTCAAAAATAATAACGTTTTATTCCTTTCCTAGCTGTTTTTCGATCATTTTAACCTGTTTTTGGGCGTTTCCCTGCGGGTCGGGCTTTACGTTGCAATCTTTTTGCTCGTTCCTCCCAAAAAGGATTTCCACTTCAATCCCTAACGCAAAATTCGTTTTTATAGAGTAAGATTTGTTTTTTTCAATAAAATTGGATGCGTATTGTTTGTCAAATGTCTTTAAGAATTTATCATGTAACCAAATAATTTCTTCCACATATTAAGCCATTTTTCGACTAACTCTATCGGTTGCTGGCGTTCTCTTATGTATCAAGCCTTCATCTGGAAAGGATAATTAGGTTCAGTTTTATTGAAATTAATTTTTCGGACTAATAACGAATATGGAAAGTAAGATAATACCTATATGGAGACCTGCGGGAACACCGTGCAGGAAATATTTACACTAAAATATGCAAATACATACATTAGTAAATCCACAAATCACCTTTAAAAACTTGTAAGTCTTTTGCCTTTCTTCAACATATACTCTTTGATAAAACGCAACGTGCGAACCAGATGTTTTGGAGCGTTTAAGAGTT
>JBBPYO010000488.1:0-3251 GCA_038199845.1 Flavobacteriales bacterium | reverse complement strand
GGATTTTAGGATCTTTAATAATGGCCCGCGCAATGGAAACACGCTGTTTTTGTCCGCCAGAAAGTGTTATTCCCCGTTCGCCAAGAATAGTTTCGTAGCCCTTACTGAAATCTACGATATTATCGTGAACCACCGCGATTTTTGCTGCGGCTTCAACTTCTTCCCGTGTAGCTTCGGCCTTGCCGAACTTAATATTTTCCATGATCGTATCGCTAAAAAGAAAACTATCCTGTGGCACGTAGCCGATGGCTTTCCGCAGATTGTCCAAATTTAGTAAATCTATGGGAGTGTTGTCAATGCTCAGCGTTCCTGAACTTACATCATACAAACGTCCTATTAATTCCAAAATAGTGGATTTTCCGGAGCCGGTCTTTCCGATAATCGCCAATGTTTCGCCATTATTGACACTGAAAGAGACGTTTTTTAATGCCATAATATTGGTATCGGTATAGGTAAAAGTCACATTGTCAAAACGAATATTTCCGGTAATGGGAGTTTCCTTTTGGGTTTTGTTTTTAATTTCAGGCTCTTCCTTTAGAAATTCGTTGATACGTTTTTGCGAGGCCTCGGCCTGTTGTACCAGAGATGTGATCCACCCTACGGAAGCCACCGGCCAGGTAAGCATATTCACATAGATCAAAAATTCTACGATTACTCCCAGATCAGGAATAGTACCTGCTATATATTGCTTTCCGCCTATATAAATCACAAGTAGGTTGCTCACACCTATTAGACCGACAATTAGTGGAATAAAAAACGCCTGAACGCGCACCAGGTCTAGATTTTTATTTTTGCTGGTCTCACTCAATTCATCAAAACCAGAATACGTCTGTGGTTCTATCCCATACGCTTTAATCACGCCAATCCCACTGAAGGATTCTTGTGTAAATGTGCTAAGATGCGCCAGATATTGTTGTACCACCGTGCTGCGTTTATGAATGAGCCTGCTCAAAAAATAAATTGCCACAGATAGAATAGGTAAGGGGATAAGCACCCACAAAGTAAGACTGGGCGCGGTGTAATACATATATGGTATTACCGTTGCAAAAAGTACAATTGTCGTGATCCCGTACATAATTGCGGGGCCCAGATACATACGTACCTTTGAAACATCCTCACTTATGCGACTCATGAGATCGCCGGTGCGGTTCTTTTTATAGAAGCTCAGGGAGAGTTTTTGATACTGATCGTAAACCTCGTTTTTTAAATCTGCCTCCATATATCTGGAAACCACAATAAACATCTGGCGCATCAAAAAAGTAAAAAATGCCGATAGCAAAGTCGCCCCAAGCAAAAGAAGTAAAGTGTTGAGCAGCTGATCTTCCAAAGCGTTTATATCACCGCCTTGCTTGAGATATACTTCTACATATTGCACCATATCCCCAGAAAATTTAGGGACTAATATGGCAAAAATTCGAGCGATTACTACAATAAAGAATCCAGCAATTAAGCGCCATTTGTATTTTGAGAAGTATTTATTAAGATGTTGTAACTCTTTCATGGGTGCAGTCGCTTTTGCAATACATAAGAAATAATTTTTATGATGATTCTAAGGAAATCTTCTCCGTTGTCTCTAACATCAAAAAAAAATATTTTCAGCGCACAAAGATAAGGATTAAGCGCTTTACGCCACACGGGAAAATGAATGCATTTAATTGCCAGATACTATGGCAAAACGCCTTATTTTTGCACCGAATTCAACAAAAGAAATTTTACAGATCATTCCTTGCTTTTTGCGAGAAAGATTTTCAAATTATTAAGCTTCCAACCATCATGCTCAACAGAAGGCATATACGCATAAAAGTCATGCAGGCGCTCTATGCGCTTTCACAGACAGAAACCAATAACCTTCAAAAGGAAGAAACATTTTTAAGGGCGAGTATCTCCCAGATGTATGATCTGTATCTAGTTATGGTAGATCTTATTGTAGAGGTACATGCGCATGCTATCGAATTTCAAGCCAAGTCACAGCAAAAAATGCTTGCCACTGAGGAAGATAAAAATCCTAACCGTCGTTTTGTAGATAATGAGCTGCTTGTCAAACTTGCCGCAAATGAAGAGCTGCAGAAGGAACTTGGCAAGCGTAAACTCAACAACTGGCGATTAGACAGTGAATATGTAAATATCATTTTTGAAGAACTCCTGGCTAGCGATATTTATAAGATCTATATGGAAAATCCAGAGACCTCCTTTAAGGAAGATCGCGCTTTCATAATTGATTTTTTTAGTGAGATTATAGCACCAAACGAAAAATTATATGAGTATCTGGAAGATTATCGTCTTACGTGGATGGATGATTTTCCGGTTATCAATACAACAATCGTAAAAAAACTGAGCAAAATCAAGCCAAATTCACCTGAAAGTAGCATTTTACCGAAGTTATATAAGGACGATGAAGACGAGCAGTTTGCGCGGAACCTGCTGCGCAGAAGTGCAGAAAACGATGACATGCTAGAAGCGGAAATTGAAGGAAATACGCCCAACTGGGATCAGGATCGTATTGCCATTCTCGATAAAATATTGCTAAAAATGGCGCTGGGAGAATTTTTGCTTTTTTCCTCCATACCGGTTAAAGTGACGATTAACGAGTATCTGGAACTGGCAAAAGAATACAGTACACCAAAAAGCAGTGTCTTTATTAATGGAGTGCTTGATCGTCTTGTTAAGCAATATGCAAATGACAACCGCCTTAATAAAATGGGTCGCGGTCTGGTTGAATAATAGTTGAACCTCCAAGTAGTTATATTTAGAATTGTTTCTAAATTGCATTTTTCTATAGAATTAGCAATTTTAAAATCTATTTTATAATCATACCTCACAGACTTGCCTCGAGGAAGTTGATTTTGTACTTTTGCACTTCAAAAACAATAAATTATGAAAAAATTAGTGATAACTTTGAGCGCGGTATTGGCGCTTGGCTTAACATCTTGCAAAGATAAAGGTGAAGCCTCAAATATGGTTAAGAGCGAGAATGTTGAAATGGCAGCCAGCAGGGATGCCCAATCTTCTGAATTACCTGTTATGGAATTTGATGAATCAGAATTTGATTTCGGAAAAATCTCTCGTGGTACTAATGTAGAGCACATTTTCAAATTTAAAAATACAGGTGATGCACCATTGGTTATTGTTTCTGCCACAAGTAGCTGTGGTTGTACGATACCAACATATTCAGACAAGCCTGTTGCACCTGGAGAAACAGGAGAGCTTTTAGTAAAATACAACGGAAGCGGTTTAAATGAAGTGACAAAAAT
>JBBPYO010000487.1:0-7286 GCA_038199845.1 Flavobacteriales bacterium | reverse complement strand
TCGTAACCGGTGGTAAGGTCAATCTGAAAAAGGGTACCGTTGTTTTGAGGCTGGCTTTGATCTTTATAATCACCATCCTGATCGCCCACCAAAACATTTAAAAATGTACTCCCAGTGCCAGAAGTATATCCCAGTTGACCACCAAAACTGTAGCTTCCGTTAGGATTGAATTCAGTTAAATCTGTCGCATTCATCACGGCGACCATCGCGCTCCAATGATCATCTATGACAAAATCTGCCTTTAATCCGGTATGGGAAAAAGGGCCATAAGAGAACATGTAGGAAGTGGAGTAGTTAAAGTTTGCCGCTGGGGAAATGACTTCATACCCTAGAAAGGTATTCCAGTTCCCGAAAGTAAGTTTAACGCTTTCGGTCACGTTCCAATACATATAAAGCTGATTTACAACTGAGGAGTTTCCGGTTGAATTGAAAACGGCATCCACACCGCGAGGACCAAAAACCAGATCAGCGACCGCACCCACCTTTTCGCCTTCATAGCTTAAAATGGTATTTACCATACCAAGTGCAAAACCAGGACGGTTTGCAAACGAACTGCCCGGAGCCATATATTGACCGTTTCCATCGGGATCGGAAAATTTATTGATAGCATTGATATTGGTACGATAATAAGCATCTACCGATCCCGAAAATTGAAGTTTGGAAAACCAGGTGTTTTCTTGATCTTCTTGTGCAAATAATAGTGTCGTGCAAAATAATAGCAGCAGTGAAATAATTTTTCTCATCTATAAAAGTTGAATTGGTTATGCATTGAACCGTAAAACTAGTATAAAATTATAATCACTTGCGTAAAATAGGGGGTATTGATTAAATTATTCCATTTAATTTATAAAACACCCCTATATTTTGATGGGTCTTGATTATAAATATGTGTTTTTTATTGATATTAGTATGTAAAAGTTATGTTTTGCGGGAAATTTTTAATTTTCAGATCAAAAGAGCACATTAAAACACTTAATTTTAAATTCATCTATCCTTTAGCGCAACACCCTAAAATATAGTATTGGCATATAATTGCTTGTTTTATTAAAAATAGGACTGCTGATTTGATAAAATTGATGTGTTAATTTTAAATTAAAACTGTTTTCAATCAATTATTTTAAAAATTGTGAAATAATAAAAAACACTAGGACTAATTGTATTGTGAATTCAGATTAATGAATAGCTTTATAGCTAGCTGATACCATAAATTGCTTAATTATGAAAGAAAAACAAGGATTGTATTCCCCCGAATTTGAACATGAAAATTGCGGTGCGGGATTTATATGCAGCCTAGAAGGAAATAAATCCAATGATATTATACATAATGCACTTGAGATACTTGAGAAATTAGAACATCGTGGGGCTGTTAGCAGTGATGGTAAAACTGGAGATGGAGCAGGTATACTTATTGACATCCCACACGATTTTTTTGTTGAAAAATGCGATTTCAAACTTCCCGAAGCACATCATTACGCAATGGGGAACGTATTTCTTCCCAGGAAACAAAATCAACGGGAATATTGTAAAGCTATTTTTGAAGGACAAATAGTTGATAAGGGATTGAGGTTATTAGGATGGAGAAAAGTACCGGTAGATGCCGGATTTCTCGGGGCCATTGCAGCAGATGTAGAACCATACATCGAGCAGGTCTTTATAGGGAAGCCTGAAGGTGGTATGGAGGAAAGACAGTTTCAGGTAAAATTGTTTGCAGCCCGAAAAGTGGCCGAACATACCATTTTGAAAAGCAAACTTTCAGAGCGTTCTTACTTTTACCTTCCCAGCCTTTCTACTAAGACACTTATATTTAAGGGACTATTAATGCCCGAGGATATAAAATATTATTACACAGACCTCCTTGATGTAAAGTTGACCACTCGTCTTGCCTTGGTACATCAGCGCTTTTCGACCAATACATTTCCTACTTGGGATTTGGCACAGCCTTTTAGATATATGTGCCACAATGGTGAGATCAATACGTTGCGTGGCAATATTCGCCGTATGCGCAGCCGTGAAGAATTGCTGCAAAGTGATTTGTTTCCAGAAGATATTAAGGAACTTTTTCCTATTATTTTAAAGGGAAAATCAGATTCTGCATCCATGGATATGGTTGTAGAATTGCTTTTAATGTCCGGTCGTTCTTTGCCCGAAATCATGATGATGTTAGTTCCCGAAGCCTGGGAGAAACATCAGGGCATGAGTGATGCGAAGAAAGCTTTTTACGAGTTCAATAGTTGTATTATGGAACCTTGGGATGGGCCTGCTTCCATACCATTTACAGATGGTGATTACATTGGCGCCATTTTAGACCGGAATGGCCTTCGGCCTTCACGGTATACGGTTACCAAAACAGGTTTTGTGATCATGTCTTCAGAAACCGGTGTTCTTGAAATTGATCCGGCAAATGTATCCTATCATGGTCGCCTGGAACCGGGCCGTATGTTTCTGGTAGACATGAATGCGGGAAGGATTATAAATGATGAAGAGATTAAAGAGGAAATTGTTTCACGACATCCGTATCAACAATGGCTGGCCGAAAAGCGCGTCCATTTAAAGGAAATTCCGTATCGGAACGAAGATGTAGCTTTTGATAGTACGCCTCTACACTTACGGAAGAATATCTTCGGCTATACTAAAGAAGATATTGATACGATTATTCTGCCTATGGTGGGCAAAGCGAAAGAACCACTTGGTTCAATGGGTACAGATACTCCGCTCGCCGTGTTTTCCAATAGACCGCAACTCTTATATAATTATTTTAAGCAGTTATTTGCTCAGGTGACCAACCCACCTTTAGATGGTATTCGCGAAGAATTGATAACAGATCTAAGCCTTACGCTGGGAGGTGACGTCAATATTATGGATATTACGCCGGACTATTGTCAAAAAATACGCATCCAGAATCCAGTAATCTCTAAAGAAGATCTTGATAAAATAAAAAACAATGAATACCAGGAGTTTAGGGTAATGACAATACCCATGCTCTATGAGATTAAACGCGGTCTCAACGGACTAGAAGCTGCACTTGAAAACATGATAGCGCAGGCATCCAGAGCAATTGACGACGGCTATACCATTCTTATACTTTCCGACCGTAATGTTGATAAAGAAATGGCGCCTATTCCCGCCCTATTAGCATGTTCTTACATGAACAGTGGTTTGTTTAAATCTGGACAGCGCTCTAAAATGAGCTTTATAATTGAATCTGCCGAACCACGCGAAGTACACCATTTTGCTTTACTGTTCGGTTATGGCGCGAGTGCCATCAATCCATATATGGTAAATGAAATCATTCAGGAACAAGTAACTGCAGGTAACTTAGAAAGTATCTCTTTTAAAGATGCTGTCGAAAATTACAACAAAGCCGTAGGCAAAGGGGTAATCAAGGTTATGAATAAAATAGGGATTTCAACCTTAAATTCATATAGAGGGTCGCAATTATTTGAAGCTTTGGGTCTTAACTCAAAATTAATCGATAAATATTTCCCTAATACTCCAAGTAGAATTCAAGGAATAGGTCTTTATGAAGTAGAGCAGGAAGTAGCCAAACGTCATGAGCAAACTTTTAAAATGGAAGACGTTCCCGGCAATCTGGAGATAGAAGTTGGCGGGGAATACCGCTGGCGAAGAAATGGGGAAAAGCATATGTTTAATCCGTTGAGCATTGCAAAACTCCAAGAGGCAGTACGTAACAACAACCCAACTACCTATAAAGAATATGCAGAGCTCGTCAATGAGCAGTCCAAACAACTCATGACGATCCGCGGTCTATTTGAATTTTCAAATTATGATCCCATTCCCATAGAAGAGGTGGAACCATGGACGGAAATCGTAAAACGTTTTAAAACGGGAGCGATGTCCTATGGTTCCATCAGTAAAGAAGCACATGAAAACCTTGCTGTTGCCATGAACCGTATAGGAGGAAAAAGCAACAGCGGCGAGGGTGGTGAAGACGCAGAGCGATATTATAAAGGTGCGAACGGCGATTGGCGTAATTCTGCCATAAAGCAGGTTGCTTCGGGGCGTTTTGGTGTCACAAGTAATTACCTTACCAGTGCGGCAGAAATTCAGATAAAAATGGCGCAGGGTGCAAAACCTGGCGAAGGCGGTCAATTACCTGGCGAAAAAGTAAATAGATCCATCGCTAAAACGCGGAGTAGTACTCCTTATGTGGGTCTAATTTCGCCACCTCCGCACCATGATATTTATTCTATCGAAGATTTGGCTCAACTTATATATGACCTGAAATCTGCCAATAGGGAAGCACGAATTAATGTAAAACTCGTTTCAGAAGTTGGTGTAGGTACCGTTGCTGCTGGTGTGGCCAAGGCAAAAGCAGATGTGATCCTTATTTCCGGCTATGACGGTGGCACGGGCGCATCTCCACTTACCTCATTGCGACATTGCGGTCTTCCTTGGGAACTGGGTATTGCAGAAGCCCAACAAACCCTTGTTTTGAACGACCTGCGCAGCAGGATCAGGCTTGAATGTGATGGACAGTTGAAAACCGGTCGTGATGTAGCGGTAGCCTGTCTGCTGGGCGCCGAAGAATTCGGCTTTGCCACAGCTCCGTTAGTGGCTTCCGGTTGTATAATGATGCGCGTATGTCACTTGAATACCTGTCCCGTCGGAATCGCAACGCAAAATCCGGATCTTAGAAAAAAATTCAAAGGAAAACCGGAACACGTCGTGAACTATATGTATTTCATTGCAGAAGAACTGCGCGAGATTATGGCAAAACTTGGTTTTAAAACCGTCGATGAGATGGTGGGCCAAGTGCAAAAGCTAGATAGGAACAAGGCTATTGAGCATTTTAAATCTAATGGCATCGACTTATCGCCCATCTTACATACCATTGCAAAGCCAGAAGGTGTTGAGGTTTATAACACAACAACACAAGATCACCAACTTGAAAAATCAATTGACTTTGAGATCATAGAGCTGGCGCATACAGCACTTTTCCGTAAAGAAAAAACCGTACTTGATCTTGAAATTCATAATACCGATAGGGCAGTAGGAGCCATTTTGAGTAATGAGATCTCAAAAATCTATGGTGAACAAGGCTTGCCCGACAATACATTAAAGGTAAACTTCAAAGGTTCTGCCGGACAGAGTTTCGGTGCTTTCGCAACCAAAGGGCTTACCCTAAAAATTGATGGAAATGCCAATGATTATATAGGTAAAGGTCTTTCGGGAGCGCGACTGATCGTGAAAATTCCGGAAGAGTCCACTTTTGAAGCACATAAAAACGTCATTATTGGTAATGTTGCACTGTACGGAGCTACAAGTGGTGAGGCCTACTTCAACGGTATTGCCGGAGAGCGATTTTGTGTACGGAACAGTGGCGCTCACGCTGTGGTGGAAGGTATTGGCGATCATGGTTGCGAATACATGACCGGCGGGGTCGCAGTAATCCTAGGCACCACCGGAAGAAATTTTGGAGCGGGAATGAGTGGTGGTATGGCTTATATTTATGATGAAACCAATACTTTCCGTAAGAATTGCAGTACCAAAGATTTAAATTTAGATCCTGTTACTGAAGACGAAGACATAAAACAATTGCACGGTTTGATTACGAACCATTACAATTACACACAGAGTCGTTTGGCGCAAAACATACTAGAAAATTGGGAGGAGCATTTACCTAAATTTATCAGGGTGCTTCCGGAGGAATTCCGTTTAGCGCTTATCAGACTTGAAGAAGAAGAAAAATTAACAGATTTAACAGAATAAAAAATGGGTAAAACCACCGGATTTTTAGAATACAAAAGAAAAGACGAAGCGTATAAACCCGTAGAAGAGCGCATAAAGAAATTTAAAGAGTTTACGGTTCCGCTTGAAGAAAAAGAAATTAAAACGCAGGGAGCACGCTGTATGGATTGCGGCATCCCATTTTGTCATAGCGGATGCCCGCTGGGCAATCTAATACCAGATTTTAATGATGCTGTGTATAAAGGAAAGTGGGAAGATGCTACGCGTATTTTGCACAGTACCAATAATTTTCCTGAATTCACGGGTCGATTATGTCCTGCGCCCTGCGAAGAGGCCTGTGTGTTGGGTATTAATGAAGATCCCGTAACTATTGAAAATATTGAAAAAAATATCGCAGAGAAAGCTTTTGAAAACGGATGGATCAAAGCAAATCCACCCAGTAAGCGAACTGGTAAGAAGGTGGCGGTAATAGGTTCTGGCCCTGCAGGTATGGCGGCCGCGCAGCAACTTAATCGAGCCGGACATTTGGTTACGGTATACGAGCGAGATGAAAAAATAGGAGGTTTGCTACGTTATGGTATTCCTGATTTTAAAATGGAAAAGTCGGTTATTGACCGTAGATTGACCGTTTTAGAGGAGGAAGGGATCAAATTTATCACCAATGCGAATGTGGGTAAAAATGTTGCCATTGAAGATGTTAAAAATGAAAACGATGCCATTGTACTTTGTGGTGGGGCAACTATAAGACGTGGACTAAATATTGATGGTTCAGATTTTAAGGGTGTTTTTCAGGCGATGGATTTTCTACCGCAAAACAACAGACGTGTAGATGGTCTCGTCTATAATGGTGAAGATATCAAGGCTACAGGAAAAAAGGTAATTGTAATTGGCGGTGGAGATACTGGTAGTGATTGTATTGGGACCTCTATTAGACAGGGCGCGGAGAGCGTTCTCAATTTTGAAATTATGGAAAAAGGTAGCCACGATCGCCCAGAAAATCAACCCTGGCCGTATTGGCCTATGCGTTTACGCACAACTTCATCACATAAGGAAGGGGCAGAGCGGCATTTTAGTATCTCCACCAAAAAATTTGTTAGTGATGAGAATGGAAATCTCACGGGTCTGGTTACCGCAGAAGTAGAATGGACAAACAAACCTGGGGAGCGTCCCGAACTTTCTGAAATTCCCGGTACCGAAAAGACATGGGATTGCGATATGGTACTTCTTGCGCTTGGTTTTACCGGAAGTGAACCAACCATTGCAGATCAATTGGGTCTTAAAATGGATCCACGTACCAATATCAAAGCAGACAATCAAAATTATATGACGAATGTTCCTGGTGTTTTCGCCGCCGGCGATACTAGACGTGGTCAGTCATTAATTGTATGGGCTATTTCTGAAGGACGAGAAGCCGCATATCATATTGATACGTATCTTATGGGAAGTTCCAACCTTCCTCTAAAAGGCGATGGAGATCTTCCCAGAGCATAAATAAAAAATCCTTTGAATAAAAAAACGGTGACTTTTGGTCACCGTTTTTTTTTATAAACTTGATTTCCAGCTAGGAAAATTAAGAG
>JBBPYO010000486.1:0-6778 GCA_038199845.1 Flavobacteriales bacterium | reverse complement strand
TTTCTATAGGTTTTCTCCGTTTCCATAAAAAACCGGAAAAGATAGTAAATACCCGCCAACATAAAAGCGTGTGCAAAAATATCCCAAGTCCCGTTGCGGCCAGCAAAAACAATGTAAAATGAAGTGGCAAGAATAAGTGCAGCATTAAAGGCCTGCTCTTTATTTCGACTTACATAATCAGTAAAACGGTAAAAAAAGAAGACCATAAAAGTGGTTACCAGCGCAGATGGTAAACGCAGCGCCCACGTATTTTCCATCCCAAAAACGTCACCCGAGATCGCGGCAAGCCACGTGGGCAAAGGCGGTTTCTCATAACGTGCCTCGCCGTTCATCGTTGTAAGTATCCAGTTATTATGATTTACCATTTCGCGCGCCGTATTAAAATTACGAGCCTCCATTATATTCTCATAAAGCACGTCCAAATGGGTGAAAAACAGCAAAAAACAGGCTAAAAACAGCAGCGGAATGTGGTATTTTGACTTAATAATCATGATTTATCTATACCAAATGAAAGTTTAATATTCCGAATATAAATAAAAACGCCCATTAAATGCCCCACGAAAAGCACAGGATCACGACGTAAAATTGCATACGTAAGAATGAGTGCGCCACCGGCCAGACTGAGCATCCAGAAACCCAGGGGCAGACTGGATTTTTTCTTTCGTTCAGAATAAATCCACTGGTAAATAAAGCGGAGTGTAAAAATCACCTGAGCAATACTTCCCAAAATCAATAACCAGAGCGGAATTTCAGCGTTTTGAAAAAGTTTTTCAATATCATAATCGCCATTATTATAGCCATAAATCACTATTAAAATGGGGAAAATGAGTAAAAAAATACGAAAAAATTTCGGGGTTTTAATCCATTGCCCTTGTAGTTGCAAGTTTCGAATATATATAAAATAGGTAAGTGCCTGACCCAACATAATCGCAAAATCATCCCTTAAATACCCATAAACGAAAAGCAGAAAAGACGCAGCCAGGCTAAGCCACCAAAAGGTGGACGGCGTGAGTACTTTTTTTTGCCTTTCAGAAAGCAGCCATTGCAGTACCAACCTTCCCGAAAATAAAAGCTGGGCAAAAAATCCTACACTATAAATCCAATAAGGGCTATCCATCAGAGCGCTCTTCGACTTTATAATTAATGTATTTTTTCTTCATCCAGAGATAGGCAAAACAATCTAGAAACGGGCCTATAAGTCGGTTCCATAACCCAAATTTTGCAGTCCCCGCAATACGTGGAAAATGAGCTACGGGAATCTGGATCACTTTCCCTTTTTGCAACAAGATCATAGCTGGCAAAAAACGGTGCAACCCTTTAAACATGGGGATTCTTTTGGCATATTTTGTCTTTATAATTTTGAGCGGACAGCCAGTATCGTCCATCCCATCGTTCGTGAAAGCGCGGCGCACGCTGTTCGCAATTTTACTCGAGGCATTTTTAATAAACCGATCTTTCCGAGCTCCGCGCAGACCGGTTACCAGATCATATTCACCAATAAAGGGCAAAAGCGTATTAAAATCGGCGGGGGAAGTCTGTAAATCGCTGTCTATATAACCTACAAGTTCAGTTTCAGTATAATCAAAACCGGCTTTTATAGCAGCACTTAGTCCGCAGTTTTTTTCGAAAGATATATATTCAAAATCGATATTTCTTGCGCAAATATCCTGAACGATCTGCAAGCTGTCATCGCTAGAACCGTCATTTACAAAGAGTATTTTTGATTTTGCGGCAGCACTTTTAAGATAATCTAGCATAGTTGTTTCCACACGGGGCAGGTTTTCTGCCTCGTTGTAGAGCGGCACAACAATGGTCAACAAATAATTCATGCGGTTGGTTGAGTTGAAGCTGTGAAAATACGTAATAGTTCTAAGGGAAGTTTAAAGAACTTGTGGGTTTTTGATTTTAGAGGATTTTTGATCGATTTGGATGTGAAATACCCAGTTCCTGAATCTCATAAAGAGATAGAACAACGTTCTTCCATTTGTACAATAAGAGTGTTTTGAGGATTAATATTCAATATTTCATTTTAAAAATCTACAATTGATTTTGTATTGCTTTAAAGCATATTTTTGTTTATAATAGTATACTTTAGTAAAAAAATTAATAAATGAAATATCTTCGATTTACAGTTTTAAGTCTTATTTGTATTCCGCTAGCCTTTTTTTCGTGTAAACCAGAAAAGGAACCACGGGTCCTGAAACTTCCCAAAACCGATCTAACGCAGGCCGATCTAATTCCAAAACCGGCAACTATTAACGCTACAAATACAGCATTTCCGTTAGATCGATACACGGCTATTTACACCGTAGAAGATTCTACCGGTTTTGAAGGTGTAGGCTCATTTTTGGCTGAAAAAATAAAAGAGATTACTCGACTAGACGTCCCTGTCAACAAAGATGTAGCAGATCAGGAAAGCGTTATTTACATCAAAAAATCTGACAGCCTTTCTGAGGAAAATCAGGAAGCTTACCGACTTGAAATCGGCAAAGATTCCATTATTTTGAGCGCTGCCAGTGCAGCTGGTGCTTTTAGGGGCATACAAACCTTACGCCAACTTATACCTTTAAAAGCCAATGACTCTATTACAGAATATCCTGTTTGGCCCATCGCCACGGGATCTATTGATGATGCCCCTCTTTTTGAATATCGCGGTGCTATGCTTGATGTGGCGCGGCATTTCTTTACAGTGGCCGACGTAAAAAAATACATTGATCTCCTAGCTTATTACAAATATAATGTGCTTCACCTTCACCTAACTGACGATCAAGGATGGCGCATTGAGATCAAATCTTGGCCTAAACTTACAGAAATAGGTGGACTTACGGAAGTGGGTGATGAACCAGGTGGTTTTTATACTCAGGAAGATTACAAGGATATTGTAGCGTATGCCAGTGAAAATTTTATGACCATAGTACCTGAAGTTGATATGCCAGGGCACACCAATGCTGCTTCAGTAGCGTATCCCTTTCTAAACGGGAATGGCAAGACTCCACAAATTTACAAGGGAACAGAGGTAGGCTTTAGTACTTTTGATACCCACAAGGATTCTGTTTATACCTTTATAGATGATGTTGTGCGTGAGATTTCGGAGATTACGCCGGGACCTTATTTTCATATTGGAGGTGATGAAAGTCACTCAACTAACAAGGCTGATTACATTTATTTTGTGAACAAGGTCGAAAAAATCGTGCAGAAGCATGATAAAATAATGATAGGCTGGGATGAAATAGCGACTGCAGATGTGGATTCTACATCAATCTCTCAATTTTGGGCAAGTGCCGACAATGCACGAATGGCTGTTGATAAGAATATGAAAATCATCATGTCGCCCGCAAATAAGGCATATTTAGATATGAAATACGATTTGAAATCAGAATACGGTCTGAATTGGGCGGGTTATGTACCAGTGGATTCTGCGTATATATGGAAGCCGGAAGCGTATGAAAACATTCCCTTAAAGAATATTCTGGGTATAGAAGCGCCTTTGTGGTCAGAAACTATAAGCGATATCAGCGAACTTGAATACTTGGCTTTTCCGCGCGCAATTGGATTTGCTGAATTGAACTGGTCAAAACCTGAGAACAGAAATTGGGAAAATTATAAAGTGCGCCTGGGCAATCAAGGTCCATTTTTAGAACGGATGGACGTAAATTATTATCCTTCTCCTTTAATAGAATGGAAAACTGAAAAAAAGCAAAATAAAAAGATAGAAAAATATTAAGGGAAGTTTCATTTTTCTCATTTTTAATCTAAAAAAGAGCCTCATAGAATTTGAATTCTGTGAGGCTTTTTTTAATTAATTGTATCAATCTATTCTCCCTTCGGAGGTTATGAGGATTTACATATCCAATAAATAAGCAAAAATTAAAGGCGCTACAATGGTTGCGTCGCTTTCAATAATGAATTTTGGAGTGTTGATATCCAATTTCCCCCATGTTATTTTCTCGTTTGGAACCGCTCCAGAATAACTACCATAACTGGTTGTGGAGTCGGAAATTTGGCAAAAATAACTCCAAAATGGCGTCTCTGGACGTTCCATATCCTGATAAAGCATAGGCACAACGCAGATCGGAAAATCGCCGGCAATACCGCCACCTATCTGGAAAAAGCCAATGCCATTTTTAGAATTTTCAGTATACCAATCCGCGAGAAAAGTCATGTATTCTATACCGCCTTTTACCGTTGTAGCTTTTAGTTCGCCCTTCATCACGTAAGAAGCAAAGATGTTTCCCATGGTACTATCTTCCCAACCCGGACAGATAATAGGCAGATTTTTTTCCGCGGCAGCATACATCCAAGAATCTTTAAGATCTATCTCATAATATTCCTCTAGCACACCGCTCAAGAGCATTTTGTACATAAATTCATGCGGCAAATAGCGTTCGCCATTATCGTCAGCATCTTTCCATATTTTAAAAATATGTTTCTGTAACCTGCGGAAAGCTTCTTCTTCGGGAATACAGGTATCTGTTACACGATTCAGGCCTTTTTCAAGCAGATCCCATTCATCTTTAGGAGTTAGATCGCGATAATTGGGTACGCGCTTGTAATGAGAATGTGCAACAAGATTCATGATATCCTCTTCCAGATTTGCGCCGGTACAGGAAATGATCTGCACTTTATCTTTGCGGATCATTTCGGCGAAAATTTTGCCCAATTCTGCGGTACTCATCGCACCCGCTAGTGAAACTAACATTTTGGCACCATTATTAAGCTGCTCTTCGTAGCCTTTAGCGGCATCTACTAGTGCAGCAGCGTTAAAATGCAAATAATATTTTTCTATAAAATCGGAGATTGCTCCTTTAGTCTTTGTCATTATCTTTTAATTTTCCTATACCTGCTTTATCCTTTGCAGTGTAGGCATTGTTATAATCCTGTTCTATCTCTTCGCCTTGAAATTTGTAGCTCAGCATCTTATAATAGAGTTTTGCCGCTAAAAATTCAGAAGTTTTATTTCCATCTAAGGGACAAAGTTCCATAATATCAAAACCAACTACATTGGTCTCATCAAAAAGTCTCTTCAGAAAATCCATGGTCTCGTACCAAAAGAGTCCGCCCGGTTCTGGTGTTCCCGTTCCTGGTAAAATTGATGGATCTAGCGCATCAAGGTCAAAAGTAATAAATACGTTTTCTGTGCACGCCTCTATGACATTGTCAATCCAGTATTCGTCCTGAATCATCTGATGGGCAAAAAAGGTTTTTTCTTCATCCATGACCGTTTTTTCAAGCGCATCCATACTACGTATGCCAACTTGAATCAGGTTTGTGGTCTGGCTGGCTTCATAAACAGCACAAGCATGGTTATATTTGCTACCATCATATTCTTTACGCAAATCTGCATGTGCGTCTATATGAATCACAGTGAGGTTTTCATAAAGCTCATTAAATGCCCTAATGGTACCTATAGAAGCAGAATGTTCACCGCCCACAACAGTTACAAACTTGTTGCGCTTAATATAATCCTTTACAGTACCGTGCATCGCATTTACAACAGCTTTTGGCGATGCATTTTCGGTAATTGCAGGTGCAATATAGATACCTTGTTGATACACTTCGGTATCGGTTTCTATATCGTAGGTTTCCATATTTTGCGAAGCTTCCAAAAAAGCCTCTGGACCTTTATCGGCGCCTTTTTGCCATGTACTCGTGCCATCGTAGGGCACGGGAATCAATACAATTTTTGCGGTTTCTAATTTGGCATATTCATCATCAATGCCCGCATAATTCTTAGTTGTGCTCATAGCCTAATATTTTAAGCAAATCGGCTGCTTTTTGTTGCTCGTTAAACAATTCTGTGGTTATATTTCCGTTTTCGTCCTTATTTATAAGGATATGTTTTGGCTGAGGGATTAAACAATGCTGTAAACCGCCGTAACCTCCTATGGTTTCTTGATATGCACCAGTATTA
The DNA here is from genome assembly GCA_038199845.1 of Flavobacteriales bacterium. Lineage (GTDB taxonomy): Bacteria > Bacteroidota > Bacteroidia > Flavobacteriales > Flavobacteriaceae > Leeuwenhoekiella. The sequence continues at coordinate 867 of JBBPYO010000486.1, read as the reverse complement.
AAAAAGCCTATGTATAAAGGTTTATCTTTTCTATATCGAGGCAAATAGATAGCATTACTGTGCTGTTCGCTATTATAATAATCATCACTATCGCAGGTAAGACCGCCCAGTAATACACGTTCATACTCTTCATCCCAACGGTTAAGGGGCAACATCACAAAACGTTTGCTGATCGCCCAGCTGTCTGGCAACGTGGTAATAAAGGACGAGTTGATCATATTCCATTTTTCCCGGTCGTTTTGCTGTTTCTGATAGAGAATTTCATACAAAGCGCCCCCACTTTCACCAACGGTAAAACTACCGAATTCAGTAAAAATGTTGGGAACTGGAACTTCAGCACTCTCACAAGTAATCTTGATCTGATTGATAATCTCATCGACCATATACGCGTAGTCGAAATTAAATGCCAACGAATTTTTTATGGGAAAACCTCCGCCTATATTCAAACTGTCTAACGTGGGACATACTTTCTTGAGGCGGGTGTATACCTTTAGACATTTATTGAGCTCGTTCCAATAATATGCGGTATCACGAATCCCTGTATTAATGAAAAAGTGAAGCATTTTAAGCTCAACATTTTCATTATTTTTTATCTGATCTTCATAAAATGGAATAATATTTTTATATCCAATACCTAATCTGGAAGTATAAAATTCAAATTTGGGTTCCTCTTCCGAAGCAATGCGAATACCTATTTTATAATCACCTTTGATCTCTCGAGAAAGTAGCTCTACTTCCTCAAAGTTATCTATTACCGGAATGCAATTTTTATGACCAGAATTAATGAGATTCGCAATATTTGTGATATAACCGTTCCTTTTAAAACCGTTGCAGATCACAAAGGTATCATCTGTGATTTTTCCGCTC
>JBBPYO010000485.1:0-16951 GCA_038199845.1 Flavobacteriales bacterium | reverse complement strand
CCAACGGCTTTTTTTAATGACATGAATCTTTTTTGATCTCTAGCAAAAATAGTATAATTATTCAGATTGAGTGACCGTAATAGTACCGGCAATGCTCTTTAATTCTAAATGATGGCTCCCTTGAGTTACATTTTCAATATGTTCTTTGCCATGGCGAGAGCTTCCATCTATATTACAGTTTTGAGTATTAACATAGATATTGCCGCTACGGGTATTAATCTTTCCGCTTCCGCGAAAATGACTAAGACGGCAGTCACCGCGACCAAGATTGAGCTCGATAAGCTCATAATCGCCTTGCACGTTTACCGCTGCCAGTGCTGATTCTACCCAAAATTCGAAACCTTCTGGTACAGTAATATTTAAAACGATAGACATGACTTTATGTGCTGCCAGTTTATCATCAAGATCTTTAAAAAACGGATTGCGAGAAGCATCTATTTCTAGAAATTCATTCTTCACCTTGCTATTAATAACCATAGTCTCAAAAGTTTCTCCTGAAATTTCTGATTTTATAGTGATTTTGTCCGTTTTTATGCTAGAAACGTCAATTTTGAAAAACTGATCTGAGGTTATCATTATGCCTTTGATCCCCTTTGCTTCAATAATTCTCTGTTCGTTTTTCTGTCCATAAAGAAAGGAAATACAGAAAAGCGTGGCAAGCACTAAAACATTGCGAAGCTGCATAATTATGTAGTTAAATAAAAAACGCTCCAAAAATTAAGGAACGTTCTTTATTATGACTATTGCATATTTTTTGCCTCGATGCTCAGCGTTGCATGTGGAACAAGCTTTAAGCGTTCTTTTGCGATAAGCTTGCCAGTTACGCGGCAGATCCCATACGTTTTGTTCTGTATGCGAACCAGTGCATTTTTAAGATCTCTGATGAATTTTTCCTGGCGTATTGCAAGAGCAGAGTTTGCCTCCTTGCTCATAGTTTCGCTTCCTTCTTCAAAAGCTTTAAAGGTAGGACTGGTATCGTCTGTACCGTTATTACCATTGTTCATGTATGCGCTTTTTATTAAGTCAAGATCATTCTGAGACTTGTCTATTTTTTGCTGAATAAGGATTCGAAATTCCTCTAATTCGGCATCTGTAAAGCGTTCTTTAGTATTAGTATCTGTAGCCATATCTAATTGTGTTTTGTGATAGACAACCGTGTTGCCACGTCGTCAAATTCAATATCTATACCGTTATTTAACTCGGTCACCAGGTCGAGACTGGCGGCAAGTGTTTCGTTTTTAATGTATTCCATATTCTGTGCGACGGCCTGCTCGACTTTGCCATCATGCTGTAATTGTATGTCAATTTTATCTGTGACTTCAAAACCGGAATCCTTGCGCAGATTCTGTATGCGATTTACAAGTTCTCGCGCTACACCTTCGTTTTTAAGACTTTCATTAAGGGTCACATCAAGTGCAACAGTTATTGAGCCACTGCTGGCAACAAGCCAACCTTCAATATCTTGGGAAGTGATTTCCACGTCCTTGGTGGTCAAAGTAACACTTTTTCCATTAATGCCAAGTATGATTTCGCCATCATTCTCAATTTTGGCGATGTCCTGCGCATTCAGGGTGTTTATTTGGGCAGCGATCTGCTTCATGTCTTTTCCAAATCGTGGTCCCAGCGTTTTAAAATTGGGTTTTATCGTCTTGACCAGAATACCCGAAGCATCATCAATCAACTCCACTTCCTTAACATTTACCTCAGATTTTATGAGCTCTTGAACGGCGAGGATTTCCTCTCCTTGTTTTTTGTCCAAAATGGGGATCATGATCCGTTGTAAAGGTTGGCGGACCTTGATTTTTTCTTTTGCGCGAAGCGAAAGCACCAATGACGATATGGTCTGTGCTTTTTGCATTTTACGTTCCAAATCTGGATCTATAAAATTTGAATCACTTACAGGGAAGTCGGCAAGATGCACGCTTTCTGAAGTTTCTTTTCCGGTTACCGCATTAAGATCTTTATACAACCTATCCATAAAAAAAGGGGCTACCGGAGCGGCAAGTTTTGCGATGGTTTCCAAGCACATATAAAGCGTCTGATATGCCGAAATTTTATCGGGGCCATATTCACCTTTCCAGAAGCGTCTTCTGCTTAAACGTACAAACCAGTTGCTCAGGTTTTCCTGTACAAAATCTGAAATGGCCCGGGTCGCTTTGGTAGGCTCATAATCGCTGTAAAATGCATCTACTTTAGCAATTAGCGTATGCAATTCAGACAAGACCCAGCGGTCTATTTCTGGGCGATCTTCTAGGATGACTTCGGCTTCAGCGTAAGTAAATTGATCCAAATTGGCATAAAGAACAAAAAACGAATATGTATTATAAAGTGTTCCGAAGAATTTGCGCTGTACTTCGGTTATACCGTCCAGATCGAACTTTAAATTGTCCCACGGGTTGGCATTGCTGATCATATACCAGCGCGTGGCATCGGCGCCAAACGTGTCTAACGTGGTAAAAGGATCAGCCGCATTGCCCAATCTTTTAGACATTTTTTGACCATCTTTGTCCAGAACCAGTCCGTTAGAAACGACATTTTTGTAAGCTACATCGTCAAAGATTATTGTGGCGATCGTGTGCATTGTGTAAAACCAACCACGAGTCTGGTCAACTCCCTCTGCGATAAAGTCGGCTTTACGCCACGTTTGTTCTACTTTTTCTTTATTTTCAAAAGGATAATGCCATTGGGCATACGGCATAGAACCAGAATCAAACCAAACATCGATAAGATCTGCCTCGCGTTTCATGGGCTTTCCACTGGGCGAAACTAGAATAATACCGTCAACAACGTTCTTGTGTAAGTCAATCTGGTCATAATTGCCCTCGCTCATATCTCCTGGTTCAAAACCCGAAAATATATTCTCGTCCATCACGCCGGCTTCCACCGCTTTTTTCATTTCTGCCTGTAATTCTTCCACAGAACCGATAAAAAGTTCTTCTCTACCATCTTCGCTGCGCCAGATGGGCAATGGGATTCCCCAGTAGCGCGAGCGCGAAAGGTTCCAGTCGTTTGCATTTGCGAGCCAGTTGCCAAAACGGCCTTCACCGGTAGATTTTGGCTTCCAGTTAATGGTGGTATTGAGTTCGTGCATGCGATCGCGCACTTCGGTGACCTTGATAAACCAGGAATCTAGCGGATAATAAAGTATCGGCTTATCGGTACGCCAGCAATTGGGGTAGCTGTGCGTGTATTTTTCAACCTTAAAAGCTCTATTTTCTTCCTTTAATTTTAAGGCAATGCGCTTGTCAACATTCAAGTATTCATCCAGATTAGGGATGACGTCTTTTAATAACTCTTGTTGCTTTTTAAGCTCTGTTTCTTTTTCAGCATCGGTGAGGTATTCTTCCTTCACATATTCATTAGCAAGGCCATAAAGGTCATCTTTTAATTCCTTCCGGAATCTCCCCTGAAGATCCACAAGTGGAACGAGATTTTCATTTTCATCCATCACAAGCATGGGCGGCACTTCCGGCGAAGCCTGTTTGGCTACCAGCGCGTCATCTGCACCAAACGTGGGCGAAGTGTGCACAATCCCAGTACCATCTTCGGTGGTCACAAAATCCCCTGCGATTATACGATATGCGTTTTCGGGGTTATTGTGTGGTTTTGTGTAGGCAAGAACGGGTTCGTAACGAAGTTCCAGAAGGTCGCTGCCTTTACATTCGCCAATGATTTGATAGGGGATTTTTTTATCGCTTTCGCTGAAATTTTCAAAATCGGTATCATTTTCCGCTTTAAAGTATTTCTTACCGAATTCTTTTTCTACCAGCGCTTTCGCAAGTACCACATTGATCGCCTTAAACGTATACTGATTAAAAGTTTTCACCAAAACATAATCAATATTTTTTCCCACGGTAAGCGCCGTATTTGACGGCAGCGTCCATGGGGTTGTGGTCCAGGCAAGGAATCCCACCTCCCCCTCCCGACCTCCCCCCAAGGGGAAGGAGTTTTCAATCAGACCAAAGGCTTTCTCGATTGAGTTTAGAATTCCCCCTTTGGGGGTTAGGGGGATTTGGGCTAGGGGGAAAAATGCCGTCACCGTCGTATCTGTCACATCTTGATACGTCCCAGGCTGGTTAAGTTCGTGCGAACTCAAACCTGTTCCCGCTTTTGGGGAATACGGTTGTATAGTGTAGCCTTTATAAATGAGGCCTTTGTCGTAAATCTCTTTGAGCAGATACCACACCGTTTCCATATATTTGGGTTTGTAGGTGATGTACGGATGTTCCATATCTACCCAATAACCCATTTGTTCGGTGAGCTTGTTCCACACATCAGTGTAGCGCATAACCGCATTGCGGCAAGCCTCGTTATATTCTTCAATACTTATTTTGACCCCAATATCTTCTTTAGTTATACCTAGCTCTTTTTCCACGCCCAGTTCAACGGGAAGTCCATGCGTATCCCAGCCTGCTTTACGCTTTACCTGAAAGCCTTTTTGGGTTTTAAAACGGCAAAAAATATCCTTAATGGCGCGTGACATCACGTGGTGAATACCCGGCATGCCATTAGCGGAAGGTGGTCCTTCAAAAAATATAAATGGCTCAGCATCTTCACGGATGGTTACACTTTTTTCAAAAATGTCATTTTCCTTCCAGAAAGCGCCTATTTCCGAGGCTATTTTTGGAAGGTCAAGACCCTTGTATTCAGCGAACTTATTACTCATTTTGTGCATTTTCTAATAAGGTGGCAAAACTACGGATTTTTGACTAAAAACAAGTGGAAGGATTGGTGATATTGAATATTAAAGAATGTTATATTCGTTAATCTGTTTAAATTTATCTCAATAAACAGAGACATGGAATAATTAAGAAAACTTGATTATTCGACATTAATTTTTCCTCTAATTTTTATATCGGAAAAATCACTTTGGAATGAGACCTCTTATTAACTTATTTCTGCGTGTTGTGTTCGTAGCTGTAAAGATGCTAATGGATCAAAAAATGATCAAAAAGCGACTAAAATCGGTTGAAAAGATCAAAAAACAGAGGTTCTATATCCCTAAAAAAACTACCATGAAACACCAAAAATCGGTCATTTTAATCTTATTTTCTATTTTTTCATTTAGCATAGGTTTGGCGCAAACTATTCAGAAAAATGATCAAAAACAGCCCAAAAGAATCATCGCCTACGTTTATGGTTGGCAGGACAATTGGGGCCCAAATTTGGAAAAAGCAAAAATGATTACCCATATCAATTATGCTTTCGCCAATATAAAAAACGGTAAAGTGGTCGCCGGAAATAAAAACGATGGAGAAGTTTTAAAAAAGCTCCAGTTGCTGAAAGAGGTAAATGACAGTTTGAAAATTTTGATTTCTGTGGGCGGTTGGAGTTGGTCTGGTAATTTTTCAGATGCGGTTTTAACTGAAAAATCCCGAGAAGTTTTCGCGAATAGCGCTATAACTTTTATGCAAAAACATGAGTTGGACGGGATTGATCTGGATTGGGAATATCCCGGCCAAGTGGGCGCGGGGAATACGTTTAGACCGGAAGATAAAGAGAATTTCACTTTCATTTTGAAATTGCTGCGCAAAAAACTGGATTCACTGGCTACGCCAAAAGAAAAGTACTTACTCACGATCGCAACGGGTGCGAATCAAAACTATTTAGATCACACCAATATGCGTGAAGCCCAGAATTATCTGGATTTTCTCAACATCATGACCTACGATTTTTACACCGGTGGAAGTAACGAAACCGGACATCATGCCAATCTTTTTAATTCTGATGTAGATAAAACTGCAAACCCACGGAGCGTAAACAGTGCAGTTCAGCAACATTTAAAAGCCGGTGTTCCTGCCGAAAAAATCGTTGTGGGAGTTCCATTTTATGGCCGCTGGTGGAAAGGGACCAATCCTAAAAATAACGGTCGCTATCAATCTTCAACCGGAAAAACAGGAGGTTATGATTATAAAATCATTGCAGATAGTCTGCGTCTAGATAAAACGTGGGTAGAAGCGTGGGATGCTACAGCGCAAGCTCCCTATATTTGGCGAGAAAGCGATTCTCTATTCCTCACTTATGAAAATCCAAAATCCCTTCAGCTTAAAGTGGAGTATGTGAAAGAAAATGACCTGGGCGGCATTATGTTTTGGGAATTTAATGGTGATAATGGAGCATTATTAGAGACGATTTATCAAGGTTTTTGAGAAGAGAATTAACAGGTGAACGTCATCCTGAATTTATTTCAAGATCACACATAACAAGGGACATTAGCGTGTAATAGCGAAATACATTAGGCATGACGAAGCGAGCAAAAGAATTAGATAGGAATTAAAACCCATACCGCAACGCCATGATAAAATTGCGTCCCGGAGCAGAAATTCCGCTAGAGTAGGGACGGTAACGCTGGTCTGTGATATTTTCCAAAGCTGCGGTAAGCTGCCAAGATGTATTCAGCTTATATTGTGCGGCAAAATTGAGGGTGTACCAGCGCGGCGCATAGGGATCACCATTATTATCCAGTGCATATAGATAAGCATTGCCCACTTGTGAGGGAGCTAGTTCATCGGCACTTAGCTGACCATTATATTCCGCGAAAGCGTCAAATTTCCATGTTGAATTTTTCCAGACTAGATGTGTATTTCCAAAAAGCGGGGCAGCGTGGCGCAGGGGAGCGGTACTGCCATCTTCTTCTTCCTCGTTTCCATCTAAAATACTGATCTGCGAACTCAAATTCAGGTTTTTATTGAATATAATATTCACGCTCGCTTCCACTCCCACGACTTCGGCAGAAGCGGCATTCTGTATGGCCTGCACATTGCTGGGCTCGCCCTGATAATCGATAACGGTCTCGCCGCCCAGATTAAAATCACGACGTACCAACGCATTATCGAGCTGCGTATAGAAACCGGAAAGGTCAATTTTTACGATCTCTTCAAAATTGAGGTTCAGACCTATTTCATAATTATAAGCATATTCTGCTTTAAGACCAGGATTGGGCACGACTACAGATCCAGGTTCACTGTCAAAAATTTTACCCACATCATCAATATTTGGCGCGCGGAAAGCGGTGGAAAAATTGAAACGCCAACCTAAAATCTGGCTCGCTTGCCAGTTAATTCCCAGCGAACCGGTAAGATTTCCGGTATTAATATCTGCTTTTGAAAACGGAAAATCGTAAAAACGATCATCAAAAGTGGCATCCACCAGCACCTGATCGTAGCGCAGACCAGATTGCAAATTCAAGTGATCGGCTAATTGAAACTGTCCGCTTACATAGGCCGCGGCAGACTGCCAACTAGAACCGTCAGGATAACGGGAAGCATCTGGAATGTTTGAATTATCAAGAATATTTGTTTGTTTTCCCTGTGAACCTACTTTGTTGAAAATATATTCCAGTCCATAAAATAGCTGATGTTGACCTAATTTTTTGGTAAAATCAAGTGCTGCGGAATAGGCGTCCACCTTTTCTTCGGTCTCAAAAAGAATGTCGTCGCCAAAGTTGCGGTCGTGCCGACTTTCTTTAAAATTCTGATAGGCAATGGTCAGTTTGGCTTTGTCATAAAAAGGTCCGTTGCCTTTCTTGTCGATTTGAAAATTGGAGAAAAACCAATTTTGCGGGCCGTAATACCATTCCGCGGAGCGTAATTTGCCATTGCGTTTTCGTGTAAGACGGTCATATCGAGAATAATCTGAAGTTGTGCTGTAAATCACACCTAAATTATATTCCCAGATTTCATTGGGCATAAAGCGTACTTTCTGGATCAGGTGGAGCTGATCAAAACCGGTGGGCACCTGTTTATTTGGATTATTATTTTGTACGATTTCATCGGTATCATTGATGCGCTTCACATAATCCGGACGTAAATAATCATCTGGACCGTGGCTGCCCATGCGCAGATCATCATAATCTGAGTAACTTGCGCTGGAAAAAAAAGCCCACTTTTTCGTGCCGAAATTAAGATCTACGTGTCCGGTTTTTTCCTCATTTGCAGTGGAATACCGAGTTACCGCATTACCGCTGAAAAAATCGCCATTTTTGGTCGAAAATCGGGGTTTTTGGGTATAAAAATTCATTACGCCGCCGATTGCATCACTTCCATAAACCACAGAACCGGGACCTAGAATAATTTCGGTACGCTCTAATGAAAAAGGATCAACATTGATCACATTCTGCAAATTGCCCGAGCGGAAAATTGCAGTGTTCATACGTACGCCATCTACGGTAAGGAGCAGCCGGTTTGTAGAAAAACCACGAATCATTGGGCTACCACCGCCCATCTGACTTTTTTGTACGTAAACTCCACCTGTGGTGGCAAGCAAATCTGCTGCCGTCTGGGGGTTTTTGAAGGCAATCTCAGCCGGAGTGACACTTATTATTTTTTGCGCCACATCCTCTGGTTTCTGTTGAAATTTAGCCACAGAAAGAATGACTTCGCCTAATCTGTTTTCACCTGGTTCTAGGTAAATTTTGCCATTTTGAGCTACTATTTCGGCTTTTGAGGTGGTTTTTTGGTCGTGCGAAATATGTGTTATAAAAATACTTTCGCTATCTGTAAAATCAGAAAGATTTACATTTCCCTGAAGATCACTAACTGCGGTCTTGCTTTTTTCAGCATTAAAAAAAGCAACATTACTTACAGGTTCTCGGGTTTGAACATCAAACACCTGCACGGTTTGTGCTTGGCAGAATACATTTAATAAAAAGAAAGTGAGAAGTAAAAATCTTTGCATAGAATCTAATTGAATAGGTTGTTCAATACGCTTAGAGAGCGAGGTTTTTTAAAGCCTTGCAAATGTAAATCATAATAATTTAACAGAATAGTAATAAGTTCAGCACGGAGTTTCTGATTCAGTTTAAAAAGATACAGATTTCCGAAATTTGAATTCAGCAGTTCTTTAAAGAGGGTTAGATTTTGGTCTGTAACGGTGTAGAGATCTGCGTGGTCTTGAAACTGGCCGGTCTGCAAATTGAAAAAGGAACTTTCACTAGCGGTAATATCAGGATAAAAACCTAAATATCTAGTCAGCTCGAGCAAGAAAAGTAAATGGAAATTAGCCGCGTGATCTTGAGCATCAAGCCACAAATACGCTTGTTCCAAAAATGCATAAAGTGCCGGATTTTCCTCTTCCTCTTGAATGACGTTGCGCAATAATTCTGAAAGAAAAAGAACAATACTCGTCTTTGCAATATCTGTTTGTAGGCTTTGGTAGGGATGCAATATTTTCGCTTCGCGGATACTTTCAAGCGTCCCTTTATTTTTATGGTAGGCCACGATTTCTAGCTGAGTCGCCGGCTGAAACATAGCGGTTCTCAAATTGCCTTTTTTCGACTTTAAAATACGCCGTAATAGATACGATTTGAGTCCGTCGCTTTGCGTGTAACACTTTACGATAAGGTCTGCCTCTCCATATTTTAGGGCAGAAATCACAATGGCATTAGTATTAACTAGCATCAGCGTATGATCATTATCTTGGCCACTTTGGTCTCCGAAGCATCGCTGGAAGTAACTAGGATCATATAAACCCCGCTGGCCACTTTGTGCCGTCCAAATGCAGTGGTATCCCATTGAATACTTCCACCTTCAGAAACTTCTTCATAGACCAGATTGCCCGTGATATCAGTAATTTTTACATTGGCACGTTCGGTAAGGCCGTCTATGGTTACCGGCCCGGTGTATTGTGGCCGCACAGGATTGGGAAAAGCCCGCACCGCAGCAAGATCATCTGCTGCAGCCACCGCGCGGCCAGCGTAAGAAACCAGACCCTGTGGAGTAGCAAAATATACTTCCCCGCTATCCTCATCAATACTGATGGAATTAATTGTGTTAGAAGGCAGAGGCGAGTTTCTGGTATTGAACTGTTGCAAGGTTTCCTGACCGTTTCCCGAAAAATAGAAAACACCGTTGCTCAGCGTTCCCACCCATTTATTGTTAGAGCCGTCAACGACGATATTTTGTATAGACTGTTCATTTAAAAGCTCTACGGGGATATTATTTTCCAGAATAACAATGGCATTTGTCTGAATATCTGGATTTTCAAAAATCTGGGCTGGGCCGTACAATAACCTAATACCATCAGTGGTTCCTATCCATAATGTACCGCTGTTGTCTATTGCCAAAGTACGAATATCATCTGACGGAAGGTTGGCTTCTTCCTCGCCGGCAAGTTTTGCAAACGTATCTGTACTGGGATTATAGGCGATCAATCCTGCCTTGTTGGAGCCAAAATAAATGTTTCCCTGACTATCTGTTACCAATTGGGTGTAGGTTATCTCATTAAAATCAGGAATGAATTCTTTTACCGAGAGACCGGTGATATTATCCCCAGATTTTCTGGCAAGCGCATTTTCTACCAGTGTATTTGTCATCCATAAGTTGCCGCTGGGGTCAAAAGCCGCTCCATTTATACGTACATCGGTAGGATTTACCGGAAGGTCGCTCAAGCCACTATTTGTCTCATCAAAAAGCTGTGTAGGAGAATCGTTATTTATTTCCAAAAGACCAGAATTGAATGAACTTATAAAAACCTGCTCGGTATTTTCTGGATTTATGGTAATATTCACCATATTATTGGTATTTAATGCTTCGGAATAAGAGATATTTTTCCAGCTTGATTCTTGTCTTAAATGACTTAGGCCTCGGCGTTTTAAAGGATAGGGATTAAAAGTATTGCTATAATCGCCGTAAACCACCCATAATTCGCCGGGAATAGCTTCAATTGAAAATGGATCATTGCGCAGCGGACCATCGGGCAGGATTTGAAGCAAAGTCTGCGCAGTGGGCAGACTGGTCATGAGAAGTCCATTTTCCGCAGTGCCAATAAAAAGTAAGCCTTCGGCGGAAAATGCGGTATTGTAAGCACCGGGATATTCTTCGCTTGCGAGGACTGTGGTTATTGCGGTACCGTTGTTATTGTATGCGTAAACCGTATTGGCCAAATTGACCGTAAATCCCGTTCCGCTGGTGGTGAGCCGTAAAGGCCGACCTGAATATTGTGTTAAAGTGGTAAAAGAATTCCCATTGAAGGATTGCAGCGTATTGTTGGCATTAATCGCAAAAACCCGATCTCCCAGACCAACAATCCCCAACCAATTACCGCCAGAAACCGGTGACCAATTCTGAAAATCAATAAGATTATTTGCCATCACTGGCGCGCGCCTTATTCCACCTTCTTGAGTCGCGGCATAAATAAAAGCGCCTGAAACAGCCGTCTGGCGCACATGAAGCCTTCCGCCAGAGGTGCCAATAAAATAGGAATCATCGAACTCCAGCCGATCCGTATTATAGAGTGACACGCCAAAACCTGTACTTATATATAAAATACCATCGCGTTCTAGAAAATGATTGATCTGCTTCTCATTAGGCGGGATAGATGTTTTGTTAACGATGGCGACCACGGTAAGCACTTCTTCATTCTGACGTACCACATCAATGAGACCAGATGTATAACCTACAAAAAGCGCTTTTGCTCGCTCACTGTAATAAATGGCCGAAATGGTTTCTCCAGAAAGTCCTTCTATGGTAGAAAATGTATTAATGACATCTGTGGCGGCATCATAAGAAAACACCGAATTCTGAGCCGCGGCATAGACCTTTCCATCACCGTAGGTAATATCGTTTATGTTTGTGTAGGAAAAATATCCCTTCCAGCTGGCCGAATAATCCTGTGCAGCTGTGCTCAAGGCGAAAAGGAATAATAAGGCTGCAAGTATTTTTTTCGGCATAAAAAAGGATTATTTACATAACGCTCAAAAATACGATTATTGTCAAATAAAAAGAGCCTTCGTGAAGAAGGCCCCTTAATGAAAGTATATTGTATAACGTAAAATTGTATATGTATATCCGTCTTTTGTCCCAAAGTAGCTTTTTGTCAGCCTGAGCCATTCGACAAGCTCAGGACAGGCTAAAGTCGAAGGGTTAGACAAAAACGTTTCGACTGCGCTCAACGTGACATTTGAATACTCATTTAAACTTACTTGACATCAAACGGACATATGAATTGTATTTCGTACAATGTATATGGTTTAAAATTCAGTTTACATTATACATTTTACAGATTTTTAAACAATTCCCTGTGCAAGCATGGCATCGGCGACTTTTACGAAACCGGCTATATTTGCCCCTTTTACATAATTGATATATCCATCTTCTTCCTTACCATATTTTACACAGGCGCTATGTATCCCATTCATGATCACATGTAGTTTTTGATCTACTTTTTCCGCAGACCAGTTGTATCCCAGGTTGTTTTGTGACATTTCAAGTCCGGAAGTTGCCACGCCGCCGGCATTTGATGCTTTACCGGGAGAGAATAAAATCTTTGCTCTATGAAATATTTCAATGGCCTCTGGAGTGCAAGGCATATTTGCGCCTTCACCCACACTCATGCAACCATTCTTGACTAATGTTTCTGCATCTTCTTTATGAAGTTCATTTTGCGTCGCGCAGGGAAGTGCGATATCACACTTAATTCCCCATGGGCTTTTACCTTCGTGATATTCGGCATGGGGATATTTCTCAAGATATTCTTTGATCCTTCCTCGACGTTCGTCTTTGATTTCCATGATATGCGCCAGTTTTTCAGCGTTTATACCCTCTTGATCATAGATAAACCCGCTGGAATCTGACATGGTAAGTACTTTTGCATGAAGTTGTGTGGCTTTTTCGGCCGCATAAATGGCCACGTTGCCAGAGCCAGAAATGACTACCGTCTTTCCTTTCATACTTTCTCCAATGTCGTCAAGCATATATTTAGTGAAGTAAACATTGCCATAACCCGTTGCTTCGGGGCGAATCTTAGAACCTCCGTAGCTAAGGCCTTTACCCGTAAGGATGCCGGTAAACTCATTACGGATACGCTTATACTGCCCAAACATAAACCCGATCTCACGACTGCCCACACCAATATCGCCGGCCGGTACATCTGTATTGGGACCAATATGCCTATAAAGTTCAGTCATAAAGCTCTGGCAGAAACGCATGACCTCATCATCGGACTTACCCTTGGGATCAAAGTTAGAACCTCCTTTACCGCCGCCTAAAGGGAGCGAAGTAAGACTGTTTTTAAAGACTTGCTCAAATCCAAGAAATTTTAAAATGCTCAGGTTTACCGAAGGATGAAAGCGCAATCCTCCTTTATAGGGTCCAATGGCAGAATTAAATTCTACGCGGTAGCCTTTATTAATCTGAATCTCTCCGCTGTCATCCACCCACGGCACTCTAAACATAATGGTGCGCTCTGGTTCTACCATGCGCTCCAATAATTTAGCTTTCTGATATTTTTTATTTTCCTCAATAAAAGGAATTACCATTTCTGCAACTTCATGAACCGCTTGAATAAATTCGGGTTCATTGGGATTATTGTTCTTAACAGAATCGACAAATATTCGAATACTTTCTGTCATTTCTATTTAATTTGTGTAAATGAAAATTATTTATTCAATGTGGGATGCAAATATATTATATAATAAAATTTTCAAGGTTGATTTTCGGGTATTATTGAAAAAAACGGTATTGGTACTATATAACCCGCCAGAGTAGGCAGTTTGAAATCTAAAAATAAGATTATTCTTAAAACTTTGTTATATTTGTTTTTCAGAGAACACCTGATTAATGAATAATAAGTATTTCGCACTATTTTTTTTCCTGGTGGTCGGATTCTGTTCCCGATCTTATGCGCAATTTGTCTTTGGCTTTTCCAATGAAATAGGGGTTGCAGCGGGACCTTTACTCTTTCAATCTGATTTTGGTCTTAGGGGAAACGTCAATACCAATATCAATAATGTAGGTTTGGGGGTTGCGGTGATGCATTATATGAATTTTGCATACCGTTCAGATTGTAACTGCTACACTCGAGATGTCTATTTCAATGATCATTTTAAGATACGCAACGAAGTAGATTTTCATTATACCAAACTTTCACATGAGGGTCCAGAATCAAAAAGTGATTCTGATGAAGGTCGTGATCTCAGGGATCACAAAGGAACTTCTTCGGTTTTTGAATTGGGCAGTCAGTTGGAATTCTTTCCGCTTAGTATTCGTGATTTTCAGGCGGGCGCTTTTTTGATTGCTCCTTACATTAGCATTGGTCTTCATTATGTGAAATACAAGCCTGATTTTTCCTCAATTCAAGATGTTCCGGGGGCTACTCCAGAAGATATCTATTTTGATCGTTTTTTACAGGGAAACGGTAAACTGGGCGGTATTGATGATGTGGGTGGGCATACTACCGCAATAACAGGAAGTGTGGGTTTTAGATATAAACTAGGAATTTTAAGTGATATAAATGTAGAATTACGCTACCATGGTTATTTTTCTAACTGGATAGATGGTCTCAATCCTGATGAAGCTTTTTATCCTCCCAATAAATATAATGATTCCATTGTTTTGTTCACGGTGGGTTATGTTTATTATCTTAATTTTTAGAATAAAAAAAGGCATTTTTGGACGATAAATGTCGAAAAATGCCTTTTTAACTTCGTGTAGATTGTTAGTCCAACTTTGGAATACGTAATACTTGACCAGGATAAATCTTGTCTGGATCTTTCAACATGGGTTTGTTGGCTTCAAAAATCACTGGATATTTCATGGCGTTATCGTAATGCGCCTTGGCAATTTTACTTAAAGTATCTCCAGATTTTACGGTATAAAACTGAGATTCTGGTTCAGTTTGCTCTACATCTATCTGGTCATCTACTTGCGCAATGCCCTCCACATTCCCAACTACAAGTACCACTTTTTCTTTAGTACTTTGGTTTTTTGTCTTTCCTTTTACAGTTGCCGTATCACCGGTAATTGAAATTTCAAGATCTTCTACAGATAAGTTGAGGTCACTTATGGTCTCTTTTAGCGCTGCGGCAGCCTTTTTATTTGATTCTTCTTTGGCCGCTGCTTTTTGAGCCACGTCTTCCTTTGCTTCTTCTGCATCGGTTTTACCTATACCAAAAACTTTGGCACCGGCATTTTTAATAAATGAAAATAATCCCATTGTTTGATTTTTTAGTTGATTTACTTAAGAGTTGAAAGTACAAAATTATGCGTGCTTCACACACAAACACTTTTTAAATGTATCTTAATATTGAGGAAAACGTACGTTTTAATATTGGAATATGTAGTTTTTGAGTTTTTTCTGAAAGTATATATCATTCCATTAAGAATTGAATATAAAATAGGCCTTTTTTAGAGCATTAATTGATATGGACATACATCTTCAAATCTTTTTGATCTTAATAAAAACGCTCAAAAAGCCGTATTTTTGACCTAAATAGACAATTTTCAGAAGAATGGCAGTTAAATTTGGAGTTATAGGTGGCGGAAGTTGGGCGACGGCAATCGTAAAAATGCTCAGCGAAAACCTAGATGAAGTGGGGTGGTACATGCGTAATACGTTTGCGCTAGAGCACATTAAAAAAGAAAAGCACAACCCCAATTATCTGAGCGCAGTTGAATTTGACACTACCAAACTGCTATTGAGCAATGATATTAATGAAATAGTGAAGTATGCTGATTATCTCATTTTCGCGGTGCCTTCTGCCTTTGTGGGCAAGGAGCTAGAGAAATTGACCGTTCCACTCAGCGATAAGATCGTTTTTTCTGCGATAAAGGGGATTATCCCCAGTTCGGGAAAGATCGTTGGTCAGCATTTTCATGATTATTACAACATTCCTTTTGAGAATATAGGCGTGCTAACCGGGCCATGTCACGCAGAGGAAGTTGCCCTTGAGCGTTTATCCTATTTAACCCTTGCCTGCGTAAATGAGGAACATGCAAATGTGGTCGCGCAGCATGTTGCCAGTGATTATATAAAAACCAGTATCAGCGATGATACCATAGGTGTTGAATATGCCGCGATGCTCAAGAATATCTACGCCATTGCCGCTGGTATTGCGCATGGTCTGGGATATGGCGACAACTTTCAGAGCGTATTGATGAGCAATGCGATTCGAGAGATGAAAAAGTTTATTAAGAAAGTACATAAAATGAAACGTAACATCAATGATTCTGCCTATCTGGGAGATTTATTGGTAACCGGTTATTCGGTTTTCAGCCGTAACCGTATGTTTGGGAATATGATAGGGAAAGGCTATACGGTACGTAGCGCCCAATTAGAAATGAGTATGGTGGCCGAAGGCTATTACGCAGCCGAAAGCGCCTTTAAGCTCAATGAAAAACTAGGAGCGAAAATACCTATTATTGAAGCAGTATATGACATTTTATATAAAGGGAAGGAGCCTAAAAAGGTGTTTACAGAACTCACGGATAAGCTGGATTAAAAAGAATTTGTTTTTCTCAATTGCTGAACATCCAATAAATCTTTGGGCCTTCCTGCTTTAATCTTGCTGTTAATGAGATCCTCAAGGGCTAAAACACGCCAAGTTATAGCTTTGTTCCCATATTTAGAAACTTCAACAGAATCGCTATAGGATTGATCAAAATCTTTATTTACCGAAAAATTCGTGATCAATTCCAAGTCAAGTTCTTCTGGTGAAAATTTCACCGAAATATTTTGTTTCTTTTCTTTAACTTCATTTGGAAAATCTTCAATTTCATAACCCAATTCTCGAAAAACCTTGACAAGGTTTTTTAAATTTTCAGCTTTCATTTCGATCCAAAAATCTACATCTGCAGAATGTCTTTTATACCCATGAAAGTTGACCGCGCCACCGCCTACCATAATCATTCGCACTTTACATTTGTTGGCTAGAATAATAAATTCATCGATATTTTGATTCCAGTCACTCAAGTATTCTTATAAAGTTTAATGACAAAATTTCCTTTGTTCTTGTCTTTCTCATTAGAAGGAAAGTCTTTCATCGCCCACATTAGGTCCAAAAAGGCGTAAAAGCGATCTACAGGATCGAGTTTTAAAAATTCTTCCTGCTGTATTCGGTTGCTTTCTTCTTTTGTACGAAAATGGATTTGCATAAGGTGTCAGTTAATAGGCTAATGGTTTTTGGCGCACATGCCGAACTCATAATATCCTTATTAGATCAGGCTTTATTTCATAT
>JBBPYO010000484.1:0-6321 GCA_038199845.1 Flavobacteriales bacterium | reverse complement strand
TTTTCTCTCACCTTTATAAACCTAAACTATTTATTCACGATCCTTTTATAGTGGTCAAAACCAACTAGACTTTTATCAGTTGTGTGGAAATAGTAAATAAATCAGCTACCTATTATTAAAACAAATAATTCTGCGCTTAATCTTATAGTTTTGACCTTCCTTACTTCCGCTAATATTATCTGTCTAAGATATTAATGAGTTATATCAACTCTCATTTGTCTTAACTAAAAAACTGCATTTAAGAAAATATTATTTTCCTGTACTCGAGTTGATTTTGAGAATAAAAATCTATTTGCAATTTTATTTTTTAAATGTCATTATCCAAAAAATTTCAGTAATCATTTTCTCTTTATCGTCCATTTTTAACCTCAATTCACCCATTTTAGTGACATTTTATCTGATTTCTAAGAAAACGGATGAATTGGGCCTGTTATCAGTTGGTTTTAATGTGCATGCTCATTTTCTCCTTTCTTTAATTCAGCAATGAGATAATACGCTTTGTTCCAGACGAACTTGACCTCTTTTCCCAAGGGTTGTAGAAGTTTTATTTCAACCCAACCGTCATATTGCTGTCCGACGATCACTTTTAATGGGCTTATTTCCCACTCTTCTTTATTGTCTTCGGTTACTTTTCTGGCCGTAAATATATAGGATTCCCCATTTTCAGTAATGACGGCCTCTTCGGGAAGGGCGGGCACGCTATGCTCCGAGGTGATTATTTTTGCGCTCAGGTACATTCCAGGAATTAAATTGTCCTGCTTGTTCTCAATTTCAGCATGCACATGCACCGCTTTCGGTCCTTCTTCAAAAGATTTTCCCACGGAGTAAATTGTGGCCGTAAGATTACTATCGGGAATGGATTCAATTTCAAATTCTACACGCTGGCCTTTTTTTAGCTTGCTCACGTCCTTTTCAAAAACCATGAGATCAGCGTGTACATGTTCCGTATTGATGATTTCAAACATTTCAATATGTTGTTGTACAAATTGACCTATTTTAATGTTCACACCTTCCACATAGCCGTCTATGGGACTTACAATGGGCACTTGATTGTACACATTCCCTTTCCTGATCCGGTCTAAATTTAGATGCAACAGTGCTAATTGGGACTCCAGCCCTTTTACCATCCCCTTACTACTGTTATAATGTGATTCAGTTTCCTGAAATTTCCTACCGGAAGCAACTTCGGCTTCGTATAAACGTTTCTGGCGGTTGTATTCCTTTTCCAAAAAGTTCATTTCATTGTAAGCGTTGGAATAATCGGTCTGTAACTTAATGAGATCCGGATGGCTTAAATAACCCAAAATCGCCCCTTTATTGATTTTATCGCCTTCAATAACCTTAATACTGGTCACGTTTGCACCTATTATAGCTGTAATTGCCGCCGCATTCTGTGGGGGAACTTCCAGTTGGCCATTCACCTTCACGATACCTGCTAAGCTTTTCATCGGCAAACTGTCTATTTTTAAATCCAGCGCTTCCAGTTTTTGTTGCGAAATATGTAACGTTTGATTTTCAAGACCCTGATTTTCTTTGTGTTCATCGCTATTTTCGACCGTTTCAGTTGGATTTTGGCCAACTTTTTCCGCGGACAGCTTTTCCTGCTTACAGGATATCAAAACGCCAATAAGCAGCGCTGAGTACAAAATTGATTTTATCGTATGCATGAGTTTGTGTTTATTGTTTAGCGGAATTCAAATAGAATTCCATTTCATATTTTGATTGAAGATAGTTGCTCAGCGCATCCCAGGAATTACTTTGTATATCAATCGCATCCCGCACTGTTTGCAGAAAAGTGGTATAATCGATACCTCCTTCTTTATAGGCAAAAACGGCTCCGTCCCGCTGTTGTTTGGCAAGCGGAAGCGCTTCCTGAACATAATATTGCCAGGATTCCAGCCATTTTAAATAAGATTGCTCCAACTCCATATAATTTGCATTTACCTGAAGCTGTCTTTCCTGAAAATGCTGCTCGGCGATCTGTATCTGTATCTTGGCTGATTGTGCCCTTCCAAGTTCAGGTGCAAAAAACAACGGAACGGAAATACCGGCCTGAAAAGTGAAAAAACCATGCTGACCAGCGATTTTCTGCCTGCCATATTGCAAACTGAATTTTGGAAAAAATGCTTTTCCGCTCACTCTTCGTTCCGCTTCGGCTACCTCAATTTGTTGTTCTGAATAGCGCAGCACGGGATGATTCTCAATCGAATCTACACGGTTCATTATGGGCTGATCTATTTCAGAAATTTCGGTATCGGCTACGGTATAGATAATCTTACTGACCAACCATAGGTTCAGTTTTCGCAGATTGCCCAAATAGTCCCGATATTCCTGCATTTTCTGAAGGCTTACCTGTCTCGCCTGATTGGTAGCGGACAAGAATTCAAGCTTCGAGGCTGCTTCGGTCTCATACCGAAGTCTTGCCGCACGTTCAAAATCGCTAAAAATGGAATCGAGTTCTACATACAGTTCGTATTTCCTTTTGGATATATATGCATTTCCCCAGGCTTTGCTCACTTCGCGTTCTACTTGAAGGGAAGTAAGATCGAAGGCGGTTTGACTTAGCAAGACTTTGCCATTATGAACCTTATTTTTGGCCGATATACTAAACAAGTCGATATCTTGTTGTTGGATCCCAATCGTAGTATAAATTCCCTCGTCACCATTATTAGAATCTGGCAGTTCCTCTCCTCCGGTAAAAATCTTGGTATTTCCCAGATCCCAGGCCGTTTTTTTGAGCGCTCGTTGATTTTCAATTTCCAACTGTGCAACTTTCAACTTTGGATAATGAGATTGGGCCCTTTCAACCGCATCTTTTAAAGAGATGGATGAAAAACCCTGTTCCTCCTCAAACCTGTTCTGTTGAACGGAATCCTTCATAATCTGCGTGGATTGCGCATGGGAATCGGTGGGAATAGCAGTCAAACCTAAGCTGAAAAGGATTAGGATTAATGTGGGATTTAGACCAATTTTAATGTATTTATCTTTGGTTTTCTGCTTCATTTTTTCTACAAACGTGTATAAAATCGGCACAACGATAAGCGTTAGCAAAGTAGCGGTAATCAGTCCACCGATAACCACAGTCGCGAGAGGGCGCTGTACAGAAGCCCCTGCCCCACTGGAAAATGCCATGGGAATAAATCCCATAATGGCAGCCAAGGCTGTTAATAAAATTGGGCGTAACCGCTCTTGCGTTCCTGTTAAAATACGTTCCCGCACATCAGTTATCCCCTCTGCTTTTAAGGAATTTAACCTGCTTATAAGCACCAGTCCGTTTAAAACGGCGACCCCAAAAAGAACTATAAACCCCACTCCGGCAGAGATACTGAAGGGCATCCCGCGGATTACAAGTGCAAAAATCCCTCCAATGGCTGCTAAGGGAACCGCCATATAGATCATAATGGACTGGGAAAACGAGCCAAGGGCAAAATACAGCAACAGGAAAATAAGCGCTAGAGCAATGGGAACGACGATGGTCAACCGATCTTTTGCCCGTTGCAGATTTTCAAATGCCCCGCCGTAGGAAACGCGGTAGCCGGGTGGCAGATCAAGTTCTGCATCCAGTTTATCCTGGATAGCATGTACCAAAGATTCCACATCGCGACCACGCGCGTTTACCCCTATTGAAATCCTTCTTGACGTATTATCACGGGAAATCTGCATGGGCCCCGGCTGATAGCTGATATCTGCCACTTCTTTGATTGGAATCTGGCTTCCGCTGGGAAGATCAACGAGAAGATTTTTCACGTCGTCAATATTCTGCCGGTGTGCGGCATCCAAGCGGACGACCATTTCAAAACGTCTTTCCCCTTCAAAAATGACCCCGGCAACTCCCCCGGCAAATGCGGTACGTATATAGGTGCTCAGTTGCTGAATGTTCAGTCCATATTGCGCTATTTTACTTCGGTCAAAACGTACTGTCATTTGGGGCAGTCCAGAAGTGGCCTCTAAGTTTACATCTCCTGCACCGGGTACATTTTTGATAATTGTTGCCATTTCTGAAGCTTTTTCGGTTAGTATATCGAGATCATCTCCATATAACTTTATAGCCACATCCTCCCGGACGCCAGTAAGCAACTCATTGAAACGTAACTCGACCGGCTGACTGAAAACAAAATTAACGCCTGGCACATCGGCAAGTTTTTCCTTGATCTTGGCAACCAGTTCCACTTTATTTTCCGCAGAGACCCAATTATCTTTATTCTTGTCCAGTATGATATAAGTATCCGCAATATCCATCGGCATCGGGTCTGTTGGGATGTCTGCAACACCAATGCGGGAAACTATTGTTTCCACTTCGGGGAAATTATCGAGTACGATCTTTTCGATTTTTGTCGAAGTTTCAATCGCTTCGGTCAACGAACTTCCGGGCCTTAAAAGGGCCTGCATCGCGATATCCCCTTCATCGATACTGGGGATGAATTCGCCGCCCATTCGGCTAAAGGAGTACCCAGCTCCCACCAGCAATAAAACCGCAATCACCAGTACAATAATGCGATGGTTCAGGGATTTTAGGATTACCGGACGATAACCATTATTGATACGGGTCATCATCCCGTTACTAAAGCCCGAAATCTTATCTTCCACTTTATTGAACCAGTTTTTCTTTCTCCCGGCCGGCTTCATGGTAAGTGACGTGATCATCGGCACGTACGTAAGACATAAAATAATGGCCCCTAAAACAGCAAAACCAAAAGTAAACGCCATAGGTCGGAACATTTTTCCCTCGATCCCGGTTAAAAATAAGATCGGCGTAAAAACAATTAGAATGATGATTTGCCCGAAGAATGCCGAATTCATAACGGAACTACTGGCATCGTAGACCACTTCATCCATTTCTGACTGATTTAGGCCATTTTTACTTGATTTGACCCGTTTTTCAATCTCATGCACCGTTCCTTCCACAATAATTACAGCACCATCAACGATGATCCCAAAATCAATGGCACCAAGCGACATTAAATTTGCCCAGACTCCAAATGCTTTCATCATGATAAAAGCAAACAGGAGCGAAAGTGGAATGAGCGACGCGGTAACCAGTCCTCCCCGTAAACTACCAAGTAGAAGTACCAGCACAAAGATGACAATGAGTGCCCCTTCCATAAGATTTTTTTCTATGGTTGCGGTAGTCCGTCCTATCAGCTCACTTCTATCTAAAAAGGGAACGATTTTTAGTCCTTCGGGCAATGATTTTTGTACTTCTTTGATTCGGCTTTTGACGTTTTCCACAACACTATTGGGATTTGCCCCTTTTAACATCAGCACCACTCCGCCAACAGCCTCGTGGCCATCTTGCGTAAATGCACCATACCGCAACTGACTCCCAAAATGAACCTTTTCTGCAACGTCACCGACTAAAATGGGCAGTCCTTTATTATTTTTGACCACAATCTGCCGGATATCTTCCAGTGAGCGCGCCATTCCTTCTCCGCGAATAAAGTTGGCCATTTTATTCTTTTCAATGTATGCGCCTCCAGTGTTCAGGTTGTTTTGCTGAAGTGCCTCAAAAACTTCGGTCAGGGTAACTCCCATGGCGTTAAGTTTGGCAGGATCAATTGCAATTTCATACTGCTTGATCTTTCCCCCAAAGGCATTTACCTCCACAACGCCTTCGGTAAGTGCCAGTTGGCGCTTTACGATCCAGTCCTGAATGGTTCTCAAGTCGGTCGGGGAAAACTTGTCTTCGTAGCCTTTTTCCGCCGTTAAAGTATATTGATAAATTTCGCCCAAACCAGTCGTAATCGGCCCCATACCGGGACTTCCAAATTGGTCGGGAATTTCAGATTTGACTTCGTCGAGTTTTTCCGAAACCAATTGACGGGGCAAATACGTGCCCATTTCGTCCTTAAAAACGATAGTGACCACCGAAAGTCCGAAACGGGAGACCGAACGGATTTCGGTAACACCGGGCAGATTAGCCATTGCCAATTCAACGGGATAGGTAACAAATTGTTCAATATCTTCGGTAGAAAGGTTTGGGGATTGTGCGATGACCTGCACTTGATTGTTGGTAATATCGGGCTGTGCGCCCAGATTAATCGTAGTCATGGCATACAGGCCTACGCCTACAAGGGCAAGGACCCACAAGCCTACGATAAACTTATTCCTAATGGAAAAAGCTATGATTTTATTGATCATAAAAATTCAGGATTTAATTCAGATTTTGATTTGTAAAATCGGATAGATCAAAGATGATTTACCCAAAAACAGGATACAACTATCCTATAAAACTGAATTAAACGCGCGGGGGATCTAAAAGAATGGATATAGCCTTTTCACTCAGGCTATCAAAATGAATAAATAACTCAGAAGATATTTCCT
>JBBPYO010000483.1:0-2858 GCA_038199845.1 Flavobacteriales bacterium | reverse complement strand
TGGCTCCTTTCCTATCCTAAAATAATCCAGATGACATAGATTAACTAAACATCTTTTTATTCGAATGGAACTGAATAAATCGATATCCGAATATAATATAAGTCAGATTTAAGCTATTCTATAAAAACTTTAAAATTGGACTTTAAACAGGTTGAAACTTACATCGTTCATTCGCTTTCGGAAACACGAGTATTTTATGAATGTTGATTTTTAATTATTTATAATCTGTTTTCATCCAGTCATAAGGTTTTCTATCAATCCATTGTCCTCTAGTAAAATCGGGAAAATCCTGGGGTTCTCCATTATTTTCTATTGACGCTTCTGAAAGCGGGGTGATAGCGCTCCAAGCTGCAGCATCATATGCGTCAATAGGAGGTGCTACATTGGCCAGGGCGGACTCTACAAAGGATTTCATTACAAAATAGTCCATCCCCCCGTGACCGGCACCAGTTGCAAGTTCTCCATATTTTTGCCAGAGGGGATGATCATATTTTTTGAGCCAAGGAGTCGCATCGTCCCACTCATGCGGTTTCTTGGCCTCTCCCTCAATGTAAATACGATTTCCGTCAACTTCCCAAAGGCCTTCTGCGCCCTGAACACGAAAGCCGAGCGAATATGGTCGCGGTAGATTTGTATCATGGGTAACAATTATGGTTTCACCCATTGCGGTCTCAATTGTTGAGGTAATTACATCTCCCTGTTTAAATTTTACCTTAGCGTTGGGATGTTCTTTCCCACCTTGTTTTACTACATAATTATGAAGTCCCACCGCTTTTGTGGCTTGTGAGGTCATGCTTATAAATCTATTGCCGCGATTAATATTATCCATAACCGCGATAGGTCCAACGCCGTGGGTTGGATAGGTATCGCCGTTTCTGTAAATAGAATGTTTTGTTCTCCATCGCGCTTCAGAACTACCCTTTTCGCCAAATTCAGCCCCAGACCCGTATGAATCTGTTCCATCATTAAATTTTACACCGCGCAGGTCATGCTGATAACCACATCTAAAGTGTAAAAGTTCGCCAAAGACACCCTGCTTTACCATATTCAGCACCGCCATAATATCCCTACGGAAATTCACATTTTCTAAAAACATCAAATGAGTACCGGTTGCCTCATGCGTGTTTACAAGATCCCAACACTCCTCAATGGTTTGTGATGCAGAGACTTCTACGCCAGCATATTTCCCTGCTTTCATACTGTCAACCGCCATTTTTGTGTGCCAAAGCCATGGAGTTGCAATTACAACCGCATCCACTTCAGGTGAATCCAAAAGATTTAAATACTCGTTTTCATTTTTACCAAAAGTCATAGGTTTTTTCCTTCCGGCATCTGCAATCATTTTCAGGGCAACATCAATACGTTTGGGGTCAATATCACATATGGCAGTGATCTCGGTATCTTTTCTTTCTATAGCATTATGAAGATGGTTTGCACCCCGAAGGCCAACGCCTATAAAGGCCAACTTTAATTTTTGCTGGCTAAATGGGCTAAACCCAAAAGATAAGTTGGGTGCTATGGCCATCGCGCTTCCTAGCAATGCGGTTTTCTTGACAAAATCTCTTCTTGAATTCATAATGATATATTTCGATTAAATAATGATTTTTTATGCATCGTTTTTGACCCAGATAAATAGAATATGGGTAATAACTTCTTATGATTAATTTAAATATTTTGCATCTTTATGAGCCGCAGCTACTAATCACAATTATTCATTCTGCTCAAGTGAAGGTTGGGCAAAGATCTGATTCTCCGGTATGAATTCAATAACTCGCTTGTCAGTAGGAGTGATTTCAAACCGTGGATTGGCACCAGTTAGGTGAGTTCCAGGATATTTACGGTTCATGGTTTTATCATTTCTAAAAACATCAAACTTGCGCTGACCTTCAAATGCGAGTTCCAAACGTCGTTCCTCCAAAGCAATATCCAATAAAGAATGCCCTTCAGGAAAGTCTGAAGCATCCATATATTTAGGAATTCCGGCACGCTCTCGAATTACATTGACATTTTCTAATGTAGCGACCACGTTGCCCAATTTGGCGTAAGCTTCGGCTTTGATCAAATACATTTCTGCCAAACGAGATACGACCGGTGACCATAATTGAGCCACTTTATCCTGTAATGAACATTTAAGCACAAAGTATTTAGGAAAACCATTTCGTTTTTCAATATCAAAATCATTGATTACATAAATTTTCTTACCATTGTTAATGTAATAGGATTTAACTTGATTCCCATTTTCTTCAGAAAATACTTCGTAATCAATGTCCTTTTCAGTGAAAAAAGTATTTCCATTTTTAATAAATGTCCTTCTAAAAATATAATTATAGTCTTCAGTAATCCAATGAACCGCTGGAATTTTTTCACCATTATCATCCTTTAGATATTGAGGATCAATAAAACCGAATCTGCTATCACTGGGGTTTTTTCTTAAAATATCCAAATAACTGCTGGAAGCATACATCTCGCCGTATCCTTGATTGTCTATTTGGGCGTACAAACCACCAACGGTGCCGAATGGACTTTCATAGTCTGATTCTTCAAGAAACTTAAAACAAAAAATGGTTTCTGTATTATTATCGGGGTTTAAAACTGTATAATTAGGAAGTTCACTTGTAGAAAGTAGTGTAAACCGGCCAGAAGAAATCACTTTATCCGCATAATCAACAGCTTTTTGATTTTCTTCCATATACAGATAGACCCTCGAAAGCAGAGCTTGTGCAGCTTCCTTTGTTGCGTAGCTATTACTTTTATTTATAGTCATAAGCGTTTCGGCCTTGAGTAGATCGGCAACCACTTGATCGTAAACTTCGCCTACTGTATTTCGGTCAGGCAGATCATTGACATCCGTGGTTAAT
>JBBPYO010000482.1:0-9554 GCA_038199845.1 Flavobacteriales bacterium | reverse complement strand
TTTGAAGCTTGGGGTTCTAAAGTTGCCGGTACCATTGATGAAGGTGAATTTAAGCAAGTAATCAACAAAGCTTGTCCCGGTGCCGGCGCCTGTGGCGGAATGTACACGGCAAATACAATGGCTTCAGCGATTGAAGCGCTCGGAATGTCATTGCCTTATAATTCATCAAATCCCGCGGTTAGCGATAACAAAAAAGCGGAGTGCAAACGTGTGGGAGATGCGCTAAGGAATTTGATCGAGAAAGATATCAAACCATCTGATATTGTAACGCTAAAAGCGATGGAAAACGCCATCCGTTTGGTGATTGTTTTGGGTGGTTCCACAAATGCGGTATTACACTTTTTAGCTATTGCTAAAGCAGCGAATATCGAGTTTACATTAGCTGATTTTCAGCGTATAAGTGATTCCACACCATTTCTGGCTGATCTAAAACCCAGCGGAAAATATCTTATGGAAGATCTGCACAATGTAGGTGGAATCCCCGCAGTGATGAAATACATGTTAAAAGAAGGCATGCTGCACGGCGATTGTCTAACGGTTACCGGCAAGACCATTGCCGAAAACCTTGCTGACGTTCCAGATCTGAAGGAAGGTCAAGACGTGATCATGCCAAAAGAAAACCCTATAAAAGAAACCGGTCACTTGCGTATGCTTTTCGGAAATCTCGCCGAAGGAGGAAGCGTGGCTAAGATTACAGGAAAAGAAGGATTCCGCTTTAGTGGTCCGGCGCGGGTTTTTAATGGTGAATATGCCGCTAACGATGGTATTCTTGAAGGTAAAGTCAAAAAAGGAGAAGTCGTGGTCATACGTTATGAAGGACCAAAAGGCGGACCCGGAATGCCAGAAATGCTCAAGCCCACGGCAGCCATTA
Source organism: Flavobacteriales bacterium (assembly GCA_038199845.1). Taxonomy (GTDB): domain Bacteria; phylum Bacteroidota; class Bacteroidia; order Flavobacteriales; family Flavobacteriaceae; genus Leeuwenhoekiella. The sequence continues at coordinate 8,683 of JBBPYO010000482.1, read as the reverse complement.
TGGGAGCAGGTTTGGGCAAAGATGTCGCGTTAATTACCGATGGAAGATTTTCTGGTGGAACGCACGGTTTTGTGGTGGGACATATCGTTCCCGAAGCCCAAGATGGAGGCAATATCGCACTTCTTGAAGACGGTGACACGATCACCATAGATGCGGAAACCAATTCCATTACCATGGATGTTTCCGCAGAAGAATTGAAAAAGAGAAAAGAAAACTGGAAAGCGCCCAAACTTAAATTTGATCGCGGAGTCCTCTACAAATATGCAAAAACCGTCTCTTCGGCTTCGCAGGGCTGTGTGACGGATGAATTCCCCTCCCTCCCCCTAACCCCCAAAGAGGGAATTAAATAGGTGTGAGACTATCTTTTTTAAAAGAAAGGATGAACAAAAAAATTATGTTATGGAAACACAAACAATGAAATTGCAGCCTAATGAAAATCAGGTCAAAGTACGCATAACAGGAAAAGAAGCCGTTATAAGATGCTTGCTTGAGGAAGGCGTGGAAACCCTATATGGTTATCCTGGCGGGGCGATCATGCCAGTATACGACGAACTGTATAAATATAAGGATCAGCTCACCCACATTTTAACCCGTCATGAGCAGGGCGCCACACATGCTGCGCAGGGTTATGCCCGCGTGAGCGGAAAAGTGGGCGTGGCCATTGCAACTTCAGGACCTGGAGCGACCAATTTGATTACGGGGATTGCTGATGCGCAGATTGATTCTACACCTTTAATCTGCATTACGGGGCAAGTAGCTTCTCATTTATTGGGCAGCGACGCCTTTCAGGAAACTGATATTATCGGTATTTCGACACCGGTGACGAAGTGGAATTATCAAATTACGCACGCCTCGGAAATTCCGGAGGTTATGGCAAAAGCATTTTACATTGCAAAAAGCGGTCGTCCAGGTCCGGTTCTTATTGATATTACGAAAGATGCACAGTTTGAAGAGTTTGATTTTGCCTATAATAAATGTACAGGAATACGGAGTTACAAACCTATCCCGCCGGTCAATAAGGATAAAATTGCCGAAGCTGCCGAACTGATTAACAACGCAAAAAAACCATTCATCGTTTGGGGACAGGGCGTGATTTTAGGCAAGGCCGAAGAGGAATTTAAAGCTTTTGTGGAAAAAACGGGAATTCCCGCGGCATGGACGATTCTTGGAGCTTCCGCGATCCCAACAGATCATCCATTAAATGTAGGCATGGTAGGAATGCACGGAAATTACGCGCCAAATATGCTGACCAATGAATGTGATGTGTTCATCGCCATTGGGATGCGTTTTGACGACCGCGTTACCGGTGATTTAAATAAATATGTAAAACAGGCCAAAGTCATTCATTTTGAGATCGATCCTTCCGAAGTGAATAAAAACGTAACTGCAGATGTTGCGGTTTTGGGCAATAGCAAAGATACGCTAGCGGCGATTTTACCGCTCCTAAAGGAAAATAAGCACGAGAGTTGGCATCAACAGTTCAAAGATCTGTACAAAATCGAATACGATAAGATCATTACCCATGATCTCCATCCAACCAAAGAAGGCCTGACCATGGGTGAGGTAATTGAAGGCATCAATAAAGAAACCAACGGTGATGCGGTTATCGTTTCAGACGTGGGACAGCATCAAATGGTGGCCTGCCGCTACGCGAAATTCAATAGAACGAAGAGCAATATCACTTCCGGCGGTTTGGGAACGATGGGATTTGCGCTTCCGGCAGCGATAGGGGCAAAAATGGGTGCGCCAGATCGTGAAGTAGTTGCAATCATAGGCGACGGTGGTTACCAGATGACCATTCAGGAACTCGGCACTATCTTTCAGACAAAAGTGCCGGTAAAAATCGTTGTGCTCAATAATGATTTTCTGGGCATGGTGCGCCAGTGGCAGCAGTTGTTTTTTGACAAGCGTTACGCTTCCACAGAAATGGTAAATCCAGATTTTGTGGCCATTGCGAAAGGATATTCCATAGAGGCGCAACAAGTGAACAAACGAGAAGACCTTGCCGCGGCAATAAAAACCATGATCGCTTGCGAAGGTCCGTATTTCCTTGAGGTAAAAGTAGAAAAAGAAGGTAACGTATTTCCGATGGTTCCATCAGGGGCTTCGGTTTCAGATATAAGATTAGAATAAGATGAGCGAAGAAAAAACATACACCGTTTCCATTTATACCGAAAATAACATCGGTTTGTTAAACCGTATTTCGGCAATATTTCAGCGCAGGCACATCAACATTGAAAGCTTGAACACCTCAATGTCTGAAATTGAAGGCGTTTCCCGTTTCACTTTGGTGCTTAATCTCACGGAAGAGCGCATTAAGAAGATCATCGGCCAGTTAGAAAAGCAGGTAGAAGTGATCAAGGCGTTTTATCATACCGATGAGCAGACCATTTTTTTGGAAAGCTGTCTTTTTAAGATCAAATCAGATTTATTGTTTGAAGAGCCGCAGATCCAGAATATCATTAAAGAAAGCAATACGCGCATCGTCACGGTAAACAAAGAGTTTTTTGTTTTGGAAAAATCCGGTAGACGTGGCGAGATCGAGTTGCTTTACAGGGAACTTAGTCCTTTCGGTATTATGCAATTTACGCGCAGTGGTCGTATTGCGGTAACTAAGGATGAAATGAAAATTTCAGCCATGCTGGCGGAATTCAGAGAATAAAACGAAATAAAATAACCAATTAATGACCTAAAAGGGGGTAAAATCACCGCTTTTGGACCAAAATAAATTCCAATGAAAAATTACTTTAATACGCTTTCCCTTAGAGATCAACTGGCCCAATTGGGAAAATGCCGCTTTATGGAAGCTGATGAATTTAGCGAAGGAGTAGAAGTGCTCAAAGGAAAAAAAGTAGTGATTGTAGGCTGTGGCGCACAAGGTCTTAACCAGGGACTTAACATGCGTGATTCTGGTCTTGATATCTCCTATGCGCTGCGTGAAGGAGCGATCAAAGAAAAACGAACATCCTTTAAAAATGCCACTGAAAATGGTTTTACTGTGGGAACGTATGAAGAACTTATTCCTACCGCAGATCTGGTCTGTAACCTCACGCCAGATAAGCAGCACACTTCGGTGATCGAAGCGATCGTTCCACTTATGAAAAAGGGCGCGACCTTATCCTACAGCCATGGTTTTAATATTGTGGAAGAAGGCACAAAAATCCGTGAGGATATTACCGTAATTATGGTAGCACCAAAATGCCCAGGTTCTGAAGTCCGCGAAGAATACAAGCGCGGTTTTGGCGTACCCACTTTAATGGCCATTCACCCAGAAAATGATCCGGAAGAAAAAGGTTTTGAACAAGCAAAAGCGTATGCTGTGGCCACTGGCGGCCATCGTGCTGGCGTGCTTGAGTCTTCTTTTGTAGCTGAGGTAAAAAGCGATCTTATGGGCGAGCAGACCATTCTTTGTGGTGTGTTGCAGACCGGTTCCATTCTTTGTTTTGATAAAATGATAGCGGAAGGAATTGACAAAAATTATGCCGCACGCTTGATTCAGTACGGTTGGGAGACAATCACAGAAGCTCTGAAACACGGTGGGATCACCACAATGATGGACAGGCTAAACAATCCTTCTAAAATCAAGGCTTTTTATCTGGCGGAAGAACTAAAGCAAACTTTACGGCCACTTTTTGAAAAGCATATGGACGATATTATGTCCGGTCATTTTTCAAAAACCATGATGGAAGACTGGGCGAATGACGATAAAAACCTTCATAAATGGCGCGCCGAAACCGGTGAAACTGCTTTTGAAAAAACCGATGCTCAGGAGCAAAAAATCAGTGAACAGGAATATTTTGATCACGGTATCTTAATGGTCGCTTTTGTAAAAGCAGGTGTGGAACTCGCTTTTGAAACCATGACCGCTGCTGGAATTATTGCAGAATCGGCGTATTACGAGTCGTTGCACGAAACGCCGCTGATCGCCAATACGATTGCCCGCAAAAAATTGTTTGAGATGAACCGAATTATTTCAGACACTGCGGAATATGGCTGCTACCTTTTTGATCATGCCGCAAAACCTTTACTTCAGGATTTCATGAAAAAAGTGGATAAAACTGTAATAGGTGCTGATTTTTCCAAGAGCAATGGAGTGGACAACCGCGAACTTATCGCTGTGAATGACGCCATTCGCAATCATCCAGTGGAGGAAGTAGGCGCCTGGTTGCGTGAATCCATGACCGCAATGAAGGAAATCAGAACGGCCGTTGAGGAACAAGAGGCGGTCACTGCATAGACAAAACGTTTAGACCTAACAGGTTTTAAAACCTGTCAGGTTTGAACACTACTTATTTTAAAAAATATAAAAGTTTGATCCAAACAAAAACCACATATTATCCCACGTTAGATTCCGTAAGGCAAGCAGCGGAAACTTTAAAAGCAGTTTCTACAGTAACTCCCTTATTGCCCAATCTCAATTATTCAAAGCAGTTTGAGGCAAATATTATGCTCAAAAGGGAAGATTTACAGCAAATCAGGTCGTATAAAATACGGGGTGCGTATAATAAAATCAGTTCACTGAGCGCGGAAGAACGAGAAAAGGGAATTGTGTGCGCCAGTGCCGGGAATCACGCGCAGGGAGTTGCATACGCCTGTGCAAAATTGAAGATCAAGGGAACCATTTTTATGCCTTCGCCCACTTCAAAACAGAAGATTGAGCAGGTTAAAATGTTTGGTGAAGACCAGGTAAATATTATAATTATCGGTGATAATTTTGATGATGCCAGTAAATCTGCTCAAGCGGAATGTGAGCTTTTGGGAAAAACATTTGTCCATCCTTTTGATGACGAAAAAATCATAGAGGGTCAAGCTACAGTGGGTCTGGAAATTTTGGAACAAACTAAATGTCCCATAGATTATGTTTTTGTCCCCGTTGGCGGTGGCGGTTTGGCCTCTGGGTTGAGTACGGTCTTTCATTTACTTTCGCCAGATACAAAAATTATAGGTGTAGAGCCAGAAGGCGCCCCATCCATGCGTACTTCAATTATGGCAAAGGCAAACATCAAACTTTCCATGATTGAAAAATTTGTGGATGGAGCCGCGGTTCAGCGCGTGGGTGACCGTAATTTTGCCATTTGCAGAGAATATCTCACGGAGATGGTAACTGTTCCCGAAGGGAAAATCTGCCAAACTATTCTGGATTTATATAATAAAGACGCTATTGTTGTAGAACCTGCGGGAGCGCTTACGCTTTCGGTTTTGGATATGTATGCCAAAGAAATTAAGGGCAAAAACGTGGTCTGCGTAATCAGCGGAAGTAACAACGATATTACGCGTACCGCGGAAATCAAAGAACGGGCGCTTCTTTATCAAGGTTTAAAGCATTATTTTATTATCCGATTTCCACAGCGCGCAGGTGCTTTAAAAGAATTTGTTGCAGAAATCATGGGTCCGGATGATGATATTACCTTTTTTCAATATTCCAAGAAAACCAATAGGGAGGAAGGTCCAGCAGTTGTAGGAATAGAGTTAAAATCGCAAGATGATCTACGACCATTGATCAGACGTATGAAAAACAGAAATTTCTTTGGAGAATATCTTAATGATAAACCCAATTTATTTGAGTTTTTGATCTGATTACAAGTAAGTTCAGTTAGTTAGCTTTCTAAAATTTTATGATATTTACTAATTTATTCCTCAAAATCGACTATTTTTATTCCGATTAGTTAAATCAATTTATACATTTCTTACTAAAAAATCAATAATGACATCTGCTGTAGCTAATACAATTCCCACAAAATTTAAAGTAAAACCTATTGAACAGAACACGTATTTAGTAGATGGAAAACTAGTGCCTTGGGAGGGAAAGACCACTGATGTATTTTCCACTATTGAAACCGAACAGGACGGGGAGTCAAAACCCACCCGACTGGGATCTATTCCCAGCTTAGGTAAAACAGAAGGCTTGAATGCGCTGGAAGCTGCCGTAAATGCATATGATAAAGGACAAGGTGCCTGGCCTACGATGAAAGTAGCAGACCGTATCAAGTGCATGGAGGCCTTTGTTGAAAAGATGAAGACCAAACGGGAGGAAGTCGTTAATCTTCTAATGTGGGAAATTTGCAAGAACTATCCTGATTCTCAAAAGGAATTCGACCGTACCGTAGAGTATATTTATGACACTATTGAGGATTATAAAAATATGGACCGTGATAGTGCAAAATTCCATAAGCAGGATGGGATTCATGCACATATTCGCCGCGGTCCGCTAGGGGTTGTGCTTTGTATGGGGCCTTATAATTATCCGTTGAACGAAACGTTCTGTCTCCTGATCCCGGCGTTAATTATGGGGAATACCGCTATTTTTAAACCCGCCAAACATGGAGTTTTATTGATTTCTCCACTTTTAGAGGCTTTTCAGGAAAGTTTTCCTCCCGGTGTCGTTAATATCGTTTATGGTAGGGGCCGGGAAGTTGCAGCTCCTATTATGGAAACCGGCAAAATAGATGTACTGGCGCTCATAGGTCATAGTTCTTCGGCAAATGCGCTGCAAAACCTACATCCCAAAAAGAACCGTTTGCGCTTGGTGTTGGGCCTTGAGGCCAAAAATCCAGCGATCATCCTGCCAGATGCAGATCTGGACCTTGCGGTTTCTGAATGTATTGCGGGTACACTTTCCTTTAACGGTCAACGGTGCACGGCATTAAAAGTGATTTACGTGCACGAAAATATAGCTGAATCCTTTAACCGGAAATTTTCGGAACAGGTGGATAAATTGAAATTCGGTCTTCCTTGGGAAGATGGCGTGAAATTGACCCCTTTACCAGAGCCCGACAAACCAGATTACATTCAGGAATTGATAGATGACGCGCAACAAAAAGGCGCTAAAATTTTGAATAAGAAAGGGGGAGAGCGTAGTAAAAACTATATTTTTCCGGCAGTGTTATTCCCAGTTTCAAAAGATATGCGCGTTTATGAAGAAGAGCAGTTTGGGCCAATAGTTCCTGTGCTTACTTTTAAAAGCATTGAAGAGCCACTTGATGATATGGCGGAATCCAATTACGGACAACAGGTAAGTCTTTTTGGAAAAGAAGTTAAAACGTTGGCACCACTTATAGATACGTTGGTGAATTTGGTTTGCCGCGTGAATTTGAACAGTTCTTGCCAGCGCGGTCCAGATGTTTACCCATTTACAGGGAGAAAAGATTCTGCCGTTGCTACATTAAGTGTGCACGATGCGCTACGTTCTTTTTCGATTCGTACCTTTTTAGCTTCGAAAGACAATGCATATAATAATGCCATTTTACAGGAACTTCTGGATTCTAAAAAATCTAATTTCGTGAGCACTGATTATATTTTATAAATAATCAGACAAAGAAATACTGTTCTAAGAAGTACTTGGTGGGCGGCAATAAAACGCTTATTTTTGCCTCCCCAAAAGGGACCATTAACTCAGTTGGTTCAGAGTGTCACGTCGACAACGTGGAAGTCGTTGGTTCGAATCCAACATGGTCCACTTTTAAAAATACCTAAAAACAGCTAAAAACGCCCGAAAAACATACTTTTTCGGGCGTTTTTTAAAGTTACGAAGCTAAAAATTCGGTTGATAATCCGCTTATTGTATTTCCGTTTGATGTCAAGTAAGTTTAAATGAGTATTCAAATGTCACGTTGAGCGCAGTCGAAACGTTTTTGTCTAACCCTTCGACTTTAGCTTGTCCTGAGCGTGCCGAAGGGCTCAGGCTGACAAAAAGCTACTTTGGGACAAAAGACGGATATACATTCCGGTTATTTTTTAGTCAAAAATCGTCGTTTTTTGTGATAAAAGGCTAGTTTTCCGAAGCGGTAAGTTCCTTTAAGGTAGGCACCAATCGCTCTAATGCCATACCGCGCGATCCTTTAATGAGCACGTGCGTTTCTACCTTTAAAAGGCTCTTTACCTCGGAAGGAAAATGCTGCTGTAAATCTTCCACATTTTCAAAATAATAAAGGTTATTGGCATTTATAGCTGTTCTCTTGAAATTTTCCCCGAGTAATAACACAGCGTCATAACCATGGCTCAGCGCAAGCTTGGAAATCTCCCTATGTTCTTTTCCAGCGGAAGAACCAAGTTCAAACATGTCACCTAGTATCACCACTTTCTGCTCAGCTTTTAAACCTTCAAAGTTGGTCAACGCGGCTTCCATACTTGTAGGATTTGCATTGTAGGCATCAAGCAGCAACGTGAGCTGACCAATTACCATAAGCTGTGAGCGGTTGTTGGCCGGCAGATAATCTGCAAGCGCGCTTTTTATCTCGTTGTTTCCTACCTCAAAAAAAATACCCATACTGAGTGCAGCGGCCATATTTGAAGCATTGTAAAAACCGGTCAATTGGCTCGAAAAACGGTCATTTTTATAGCTGATTTCGGCAAAGGGCAGGGCAGGAGCGTAGTCTAAAATAACATCACAACTGCTTTCTTTCCCGAAGGTAAATCTGTTTATATTCTTAGAAAGGGTATCCTGTTTTTGATCGTCTTCATTTATAAAAAGCGTACCACCCGTAGCTTTTATAAAATCATAAAGTTCACTTTTCCCTTTTACGATATTGGCTTCACTCCCAAATCCTTCCAAATGTGCTTTTCCAAAATTGGTAATATATCCATAATTGGGTTCAGCGATAAGACATAGGTTTTTGATTTCCTCGAGATGGTTGGCGCCCATTTCTACAATTCCTATTTCGGTGTCTTTTGTCATTGCTAATAA
>JBBPYO010000481.1:0-2680 GCA_038199845.1 Flavobacteriales bacterium | reverse complement strand
TAATGGGGGGCAGCATTTATATTTTGGCCGGAAATGTCTACAACTGGCACGTGCAGCATAACGTACTTCACCATACCTATACTAATATTCACGGTCACGATGAAGATATGGAAGCTGGAAGAATCTTACGTTTTTCAGAACATTCCCCCTGGAAAAAACACCATCGTTTTCAGCATTATTATTCAGTACTTCTCTATGGTTTATTGACTTTCAACTGGGCAATTACGGTAGATTTTATTCAGATGAAACGCTACCTTAAGCGTAAACTTTCCTATGGAGAATTCCCCAATCCACGTTTAGAATGGACTAAATTAGTGATCACCAAAGTTATTTATATGCTTATCTGGATTGTGCTTCCGCTCCTTCTACTTGATATTGCATGGTGGAAGGTACTCTTAGGATTTTTTATCATGCATTACACTGCTGGAGTAATTTTAAGTATGGTATTTCAACTGGCGCATATTATTGATGACGCAGAAATGCCGTTGCCAGATAAAACCGGTTCTATGAAAAACACCTGGGCCATTCATCAATTGTTTACGACCGTTAATTTTTCAACTAAAAACAGAATTGTAAACTGGTTTACCGGTGGATTGAATCATCAGGTAGAACATCATATTTTCCCGAATATAAGTCATGTGCATTATACTAAAATATCCAACATTGTAAAAGAAACCGCTCGCGAATTCAACTTGCCCTACAATGAATACAAAACCACGCGAAAAGCTATAATTGCACACTTCAAACACTTAAGGGAAATGGGCATGCCCCCTGACCTCAAAACAGCATAACTTTAAGATTTCCATGGAAAAACAGACACAACAGCTTTCTGATCGAATCAATAAACTTGAAACTTCGGCCACTCTTGCTATGGCAGCAAAGGCCCGTGAACTCAAAGAAGCCGGTAAAGATATTATAGGTCTTAGCTTAGGCGAACCTGATTTTAACACGCCAGATTTCATCAAAGAAGCGGCAATACAAGCTATTAACGATAATTATAACAGTTATACCCCTGTAGATGGTTATGTTGAGTTGAAAGATGCTATCATCACAAAATTTAAAAGAGATAATAAGCTTAGCTATCAACGCCCGCAAATTGTGGTATCTACAGGTGCAAAGCAATCGCTGTACAATATCGCTATGGTTTGTCTTAATCCTGGTGACGAAGTGATTCTTCCTTGTCCGTACTGGGTAAGTTACAGTGATATCGTAAAATTAGCTGATGGAATTCCTGTAGAAGTGCCCACGACCATTGATTCGGATTTTAAAATGACCGCAGAACAGCTGGAAGCCGCCATAACTCCAAATACAAAAATGTTGTGGTACAGCTCGCCCTGCAACCCGAGCGGTTCTATTTACAGTAAATATGAATTGCGTGCCCTTGCAGATGTGCTACAGAAGCATCCGCAGATTGTGGTGGTGAGCGATGAGATTTATGAGCATATCAATTATGTAGGCGATCATTTTAGTATGGCGCAGTTTGAAGATATGTATGACCGTACGGTAACGGTAAACGGTGTAGCAAAAGCTTTTGCTATGACTGGATGGAGAATTGGCTACATTGGTGGACCTAGCTACATCGCACGCGCTTGTAATAAATTACAGGGCCAGGTGACCAGCGGTGCTAATTGTATTGCTCAGCGGGCAGTAATTACCGCACTAGAAGCGCCTGTTTCAGCAATTCAATATATGGTGGATGAGTTTAAAGAGCGCAGAACGCTTATTCTAAACCTGCTCAATGAAATACCAGGTTTTGAATGTAACCAACCGGAAGGTGCTTTTTATGTTTTCCCAAATATCAAACACTATATAGGAAAAACGATAAAGGGACATACCATTAAGGATGCCTCAGACTTTTCCATGTTCTTATTGGAACATGCCAATGTAGCAACGGTTACCGGCGATGCTTTTGGTGGGCCCAATTGCATACGCATATCTTATGCGGCCAGTCAAGAAGATATTAAAGAAGCAATGGCACGTATCAAAAAAGCGGTAATCCAATAAAAAATCGACTTAAATCGGCTAAAAACCGGCTATTCAACCTTTGTTTTAACATCTAAATCCCTGAATATATTCAGGAAAAACCTCTTTTTATGGCAAAATTTCTTCTTTTGGGAAGTGGGGAATTGAGTAAAGAATTTGCAATCGCAGCCCAACGGCTGGGACAAAAAGTAATAGCAATTGACCGCTATGCCAACGCACCCGCCATGCAGGTGGCACATGCTTCTGAGGTAATCGACATGCTGGACGGTGATGCACTGGACAGGATTGTAGATAAATATAAACCGGATTTTATAGTACCCGAAATCGAAGCAATCTGCACGGAACGCCTTTATGATTATGAAAAGCAGGGAATTATCGTTGCTCCCAGTGCAAAAGCGGCCAATTTTGCAATGAACCGCAAATCCATAAGGGATCTTGCCAGCTTAGAGCTAGATGTGAAAACAGCAAAATACCGTTATGCCTCATCCTTATCCGAACTGGAATCTATGGCGAAAGAAGTGGGTTTTCCCTGTATCATTAAACCCCTCATGTCTTCCAGTGGAAAAGGGCAGAGTACCGCGAAATCAGCAAAAGATCTCAGTCACGCTTGGCAGCATGCTCATGATGCATCACGCAGCAAGGGTACAGAGGTCATTGTTGAAGAATTTATTGATTTTGAATATGAAATAACGCTGCT
>JBBPYO010000480.1:0-4126 GCA_038199845.1 Flavobacteriales bacterium | reverse complement strand
TCCCTAACGCGAAATTCGATTTCATTGAATAAAGGCTGATTTTGAATAGTTCTAGATTTGATTCTTTATGGTAATATCAAAACTATTTCGCCTGCTTTATGCCCAAAAATTTAACGTAAATCATTCTGACAGCGTGAAATAAAAGTGAAGGGGAATTGCACAAGAGGCACTCAATAAAGCAAAGAAAATGCACCAATTTAGACCGATTTATCCCTGTTTTTGAGCTTAAAACGCCAATTTTATACTAATTAGATTTCTTTTTTAATTATTCTTGGTATTAAAACAAGAGACAGGAACTTATATATTTGAATTAGGCTAAAATTTTACGTAAATCCTCAAAGACTCCAAAGCACAAAGTCTTATATGTTTTATGTCACGTGGAGACCAAATTAAGATTTAAAAAGCGGATGTATTGACGTCCTAAAACAGCGTCTTTCCTATGGAATAAAATCAAAGGTCTATTGTCACATCGAGTTTCCCGATTTTTCTTCGGGAAGTATCGAGATGTGGCCTGTAGTTCAAATGTTCCTCGTTTTCCATAAAAGACTTCTCGATACCTTTTTCAATCCGCTCCCGCTTCTTAAAAAAAACTCGAAGTGACCTAACGTTCAATACAAAGATTCTTTTCAAAGTTCTAAAAAAACCGTTGGTTGAAATTTATTGAAAAACAGAAGGTTATATAATTACGCCAATGATAGCGTCCCGATCCTTATTCGGGATGTATCCAGAAGGGGTTACTGAACCAGATGTTCATCGATTTCCGGAAAAGACTTCTCGATACTTTTTCCAATCTGCTCTCGCATCTTGAAAAAAACTCGAAGTGACCAAACGTTTATACCGATTAATCCTTCAATTTTTTGTCGATTTGAATCTGCAACTCACTTTTTTTCAATTGTGAATTCAACTGTTTCACCTCAACATCCAAGAATTTTTTGAATTTAGCATCCACATCCTTTAAACGTTTATTGAAAATGGCATAAACCTCTCTTTGCTGATCCGTAGGTTTAAAATCGGCTCCAAAACCTCCAATATCGCTGGCCAAAGCACTCAGTCGTCCATAAAGTTTCATTGGAGAGCGAAAAGCATCTTCACGTGCTCCCGTTAAATGGATGTCATATAGAGAACCTGAAATAGATTCTGCCAAAACACTCAGTTCTTCCGCTTTTTTAAGGTCGTTCTTACTGCTCAATTTTGGGATTATTTCGTTTAATTCCCCCCGTATGGTTTCCAGATCATTGATCATGGTAACGGCAAGGTTCATCGCATCGCGCAGTTCCAAAGAAAAGGCTACCTGCTTTTTTAGTTCCTCTAAAGTACCTTCAGAATTCGGGTCTTTTAAAACCTGTACTTCCCGGACAAACTCCTGTTCGCCTACAATCAGTTTCACCTTATAGTTCTCTGGAACCACCCGTGGACCATATTGTCCGCGCAATAAATCCAGATCCCAGGTCACTAAAGGACGCCAACCTTCTCCGTTGAGTTGTACCCATGGTCTTCCGGGAGGTGCTGTCTGTAATTTTGGCTTATAGGTAGGTTCATATCTCAAATCCCACATCACCCTGTTTATGCCCGCACCTTTTTTAGCTTCCAAAGTTCTGATTATTTCATCGTTCGCAGTCAAGATCTGGACTTCCACTTTTTGATCTGTACTATCCTTGAGGTAATAATTAATATCCGCGCCATACTCGGGATTGGTACCTGAATTTAAACTTGGTCCATCCGTTTTTATACTTTGCTGTTCAATAAATCTGTAGGAAGGCCGCAAACTGAACAAATGTGCCGTTTTATTCTTTACATCAGAATCGAATTCACGAAGGGGCGCGACATTGTCCAAAATATAATATCCACGACCATAGGTACCAACCACAAGATCATCGAAACGTTCTTGAATCTCAAGCCAATATATCGGCGCTGGTGGTAGATTGTTTCTCAAGCGCATCCAATTTTCTCCATCGTCATGACTTATATAAAGCCCATTGTCCACCCCCAGATACAACATGCTCTCTTTTTTAGGATCTTCCTTGATAATATGGGCAAAACTATGTACTGATTTAGGAACGGCGCTACTGATCAGTTTCCAAGTTTTTCCATAGTCTTCCGTTTTATAGACATACGCATCAAAATCACCCATTTGATGCAGGTCAACCGATATATAGGCGGCACCTTTCTTGTAACGGGATACTTCAATATTGCTAATGGTTCCCCATTTGGGCATATCTTTGATGTTCTCTGTAACATTTGTCCAATTTTCACCTCCGTCTGTAGTCAACTGAACTTGGCCGTCATTACTGCCAGTCCATATAAGCCCGGGTTCCAATTTGGATTCTACGATACTGAACAGTACCGAGCCGTCAAAAGTCATAAGATTGTCCACCGCGATGCCTCCAGAATTTTTTTGGTGTGTTTTATCATTCAAAGTCAAATCTGGACTGATCACTTGCCAGCTTTGGCCGCCGTCATCACTTTTGTGCACATACTGGCTCCCCACATACACCCTATGTTCGGTATGGGGCGAGAAAGCCAAGGGAAAATTCCAGTGCCAACGGTATTTCAGTTTGCCCGGCTCCCACCCATAGCCAGCCTCTGGCCAAACCCGCACATCTTGGGCATGCCCTGTTTTGGCATTATACCGCTGTAAACCCCCGTCATAACAACCAGACCAGACAATATCATTATCAAACGGATCAGGTTGGGCGAAACCACTCTCGCAACCTCCAACACCTTTCCACAGTCCCAAGGGAATATAACCTTGCCTACTGTTACTGGGCCCTTTATATGAATAACCATCCTGACGGTTGCCATATACATTGTAAGGAATTTGGTCATCTACCGCAACATGATACATTTGGGCGATCGGTAGAACAACGCGCTGAAAGGTCTCCCCATGGTTCATGCTGATACTCGATCCGCCATCGTGAGCCACCATTAATCGATCTGCATTTGTGGGATCCACCCAAATATCGTGGTTGTCTCCCCCGGCAGAATAGCCACTTTTAATGGTTTTCCCGCCATCTTTAGAAATACTGAATTTTACGCTGGCAAAATAGAGCTCGTTCGGATCGGCCGTAGAAACCGCCATACGCGTATAATAGGGAGCACGTTCCGCAATGTCATGATTATGTGTCTGTAAGGTCCAGCTATCGCCAAAATCCTCAGAGCGATAAAGCGCAGGACTATCGATTTCAAAAAGGGCGTACACAATATTAGGTTCAGAAGGGGAAATGGCGACCGCTGTTTTACCCACAGGATCATCACTGCCGCCCGGAAGTCCTTTTTCAGAAAGCGGTTCCCAGGTTTCACCACCATCTGTAGTCCTATAGACGCCACCGCCCGGCCCGCCACTGTTCAATCCCCAGGTATTTATGTGTATCGACCACATGCCCACTAAAAGTCGGTCAGGGTTTTTAGGATCGATGGCTAGTTCGGCAGCGCCTGTGTTTTCATCAACAAAAAAGATGCGTTTCCAGTTCTTCCCCCCATCCACGGTCTTGTAAACACCTCGTTCCTGTTGCGGACCATAAGTATGTCCTAATGCTGCCGCATACACAATATCAGGATTTGTGGGATGTACAATCACCCGACCTATACGACCTGTTTTTTCAAGACCCATATTTTTCCAGGTCTTCCCAGCGTCCTCAGATTTATAGATCCCGTCACCCATGGCGTGGGCAGGCCTGATTATAAAGGTTTCCCCCGTTCCCACCCAAACGATATCGGGATTGGTGGGTGTAATTGCCAAGGAACCAACGGACGAAACATCCTGATCATCAAAAATAGGCTTCCACGTAACGCCAGCATCCGTGGTCTTCCATAATCCACCAGAGGCCGCACCGATATAGGTAACCATTGGATCTCCGGGCACACCCGCTATTGCGATGGTTCGATTACCTTCGGGCCCGATAAAACGGAATTTTAGATTGTCAAAAACGGAGGCATCGGTTTGGGCAAAAACCGAGGAGAAGGCTAGAAAAAACAATGAATTAAGTAATAGCTTAATTTTCATAAATTTTGGTTTAGGGTTGACGTTTACAAGATAGCCATTTTGCTTATAAAAATGATTTGGGAAATTGCTGTAATTCATGCACTTATTCTACGTAATTTTTAAGAAATCACAGCTAATTATTTG